>NZ_CAWPCB010000058.1:0-3588 GCF_963886535.1 Proteus sp. G2675 | reverse complement strand
CACATTGGGTAATCCATAGGGGAATTTTTCTTGGTCAAACGTGAGTGTCACACGTAACCACGCCAGACCTCGACCAATCATATCCTCTTTCCATGACGGGCAATTTTTAAGCATAAAGGGATCGGCATCTTCCCTATCGTTATGTAATTCCCATGACGCTTTATCACCAAACGTCTCAATGAGATCATCACCCAACCAAATCTTCCCGATTTTCTCTATGGGGTGCCCTGCCAGCGCCAATGCCAGTGTGATTTTTTCGTTTTCATCTTGTTCGCCTGCTTCTTCTTCGGCAAAGAAAAGCAAACCCGATATCACTGTTTTTCCAACGATCACGGTTTCAGGGGCAGACGATGAACGTAACATCTGTTTGCGTTCACTGGTATCTCGATAATTCATGGAAGGCAGTTTTGGCTTAAAGATAAGAGAACCCGCGACTTGAACCGCAACGCCTGCTGCCATCAGCGCCATCCCCATCGCCGAGGTAACACCTCCGGTAAATAGCACCGCAATCATTAAGCCTGCGCCCACGACTTTTGAAATTAATCCACCACTCCCACCCATTATTCCACTCTCCATGCTTTGATTGGGTTAATCTGCACTGGCTTCACACCTTGTAGCGTTACGCCCCAATAATGCCCCGCCCAGACCACCGCTAAACTGTCACCGTCCTCACCTTTAAACAGTACAAGGTCGCCACGCTGAACGCGCTCAATCTCAATGGATTTGAAATAGCGTGAAACGGCTTTCTCTAATGAGCCAAATTTAGATTTGATCAGATTGAAGGCTTCGGCTTTGGTTTTATAGTGATTGAGATAAGGCTTTATTGGCGAGAAACCGCATTGTGCGTAAATACATTCCGAGGCAAAAATACAACAATCAAATTCACCCCATGAAAAAGGGCGACTCATCGCCGCCCTTATGGTTTCAGGTAATTTAAGTGTCCAGTTGGGTTGTTTCATGTACTGACCTTAAATAGCAAAAAACCTCAATTAAGAGGCATGGTGAAATTCAGGCAATAAAAAACCCACCGAAGTGGGTTAGTTTCAATTGCGTAATATCAGATATTTTTTAATTTGATTACACCACAACATAGTTTACCGAAATCAGGATTACATAATTCTACTGTGTCATAAGTCCTAGACCAATGACACAGCCAATTCTCAAGATCCTCACAACTATAATCTTTAGTGGCTAAACCAGATGCAATATCAACCATATCATCACTTGGTGCAGTAAGCTCATAACCATTTATCAATAAAAAAACATAACCACACATCATGGCTGTTCTTTTATTAGCATTCGCGAATGGATGGTTTTGGATAAGGCTTTCAATAAGAACAGAGGATAGTCTAAACATATCCTCTGTTTGTTCGTAATATCTTATTACGCTAGGTCTGGCTTGTGACGATTCTAGATTGCTTTGATTTAAAACTTGGATTGGCTCATCTGGCGTTTGTGCTTTAATAAGAACTTCATTGATATAAATTATGTCATCAACAGATAAGTAATTCACGCCGTCAAGATGATAACCAAACTCCCTAGACATCTATCACACCTTAGATAATTTATCCATAGCAGTCTCATAACGCTCAAAGCCAAGACTGAAAGCATTTTTCACTTGATCTTTGTGTGAGCAATTATATCCAACTACTGCTCTAGGAGACGCAACTTTACTTTTGTCACGAGGCGGTATATCTAAACGACTAGCCTTTCTCAGTGCGTGACTCATATAAATACCCTCTTACCAGGATCTCTGGCATATATACAAAATAGACGATTTTGAGGTTATTGCAATTACTCTGCATGTAAAAAATCACCCACACTGTTAGTGGGTACTGGATTATTTTTTGTGAACCTTTTCGACCAGTGGCCTATTCATAATAGAGTCATCTTGTCGCCATTACAACCCAGATTTATCAACTAAAGCTTGTTTTTTTTGCGGTTATAAAGGTATATGAATGTAGTTTTTGGCATCAACTACCTATCTATACTCCCAACGCTGATATCTTCTAACAAGGATAAATTTAGCTCTTTCATGAAACAACAAAGGACACAGTTCCTCTTGTTTATGCAATAAAAACCCACAAAAGTGGGTTTAACAAAGCAATAAGATTATTTATAAATAAATGCAGGTGCATCTTTCTTGCTGCCCCAATAAATCGCCCGTTCAGCCATTTGAGCCACATAGCGAAAGATGCGATCACCTTGTCTTCGAGATGACCACGACTCATCGGTAAATCTATCGGGTAACCCGATTGACCACCGCTCGAATCGATTAGAAACATTAACACATACGGCATTTTCTTCGCCAGACACCACATTAATCGATGTGATTTGTCCGACAAATAAGACTTCAGCAAGCAACGGTTTCCCCTCTTCACTGATGGCAACCATCATCAATCGCACTTCTCGCCCTCGACTTTGCTCATTCATCACCATCCCCACCAGCGATTTATCAAAACCCGCTAATTTAAGCTGTAATTGTGGAGGGCTGGTTGTCTTATTTTCTTTTAGCTGACTGATTTCGCCTAAACTTCCTACACCTAAATAAGTTTCCCCTGCAATAATTAGTTGCCCAACACCGGTATGCGCACAGGTGACGCCTGATTTCAAATCGAGTCTGGCGGCTAAAACGATATAAGCCCCCTCATTAATCGCGTTGACCATGGCATCAGAAAATGGATGATATTGCATTAGTACAACACCTCCTCAAAAGATAACGTGATATGGGTATACCCCAAGCGACGATGCTGAAATTTCCCCTGTTCATTATCAACGAGCCGAAAAACTCCAAAAGGACGCTCAACCTCAAGCATTTCATTGACGGTAGGTGACGTTCTTAACATCGGTGAAATAGGAATATTTGCACGCCCATTATTGTCACTGACCACATCTGCCACCACCATTTTGAGTTCATTACCCACAGTTAAGCGATCCCCTTGTTGTAACACGCGCATATTGCGCTTCCAGTCCTTTGTTTCTAACTGATTACCCAATTGGCTGGGTATTGCAATACGAGGCGAACCATACCCATAACGCCCTTTTCTTATCCAACTGGCTATTTTGACTCGCCCCGACATGCCATCCAATGAAGCCACCAGCGCTTCTAATTGGCGCGATTTCTCTTCATTTAAATTATTGAATGTCAGCTCACAACGCCAACGACTTCCCGGAAAGCGTACCGTTTGACTACTTCCATTAAATGGCGAGGTAAAGGTTTTGCTGTTACTCAATAATTGCCAGTTTTCCTGTGTGGGGATCACCGCTTTTGGCCATTCAAGAATAGACATTTAAACTCCTAATGTTCTACGTGCTGCGCCATTACTTTGAAAGTCTTGTAACATCATCGCGTGGGCTTTCTGTGCGCCAGCTTCTGTCCCTTGTTGTGCAGCTTCTTTCATTGCCTGCGCAAGTACAGCGTCACCATTTCCCGTCACCGTAATATGATTAACGACGGTCATTTGTACACCACCTGCACGGGCTAACGTCGGTTGCGGTGTAACGGGTATTCGTCCTGCGACAGCGCCCACAAAGCCCCCCGAAGCATAACCTTGCGCCGCATGCATTAAGCGATAGAGATTGCCGACA
>NZ_CAWPCB010000057.1:0-52214 GCF_963886535.1 Proteus sp. G2675 | reverse complement strand
TTTCCCCCACAATTTCTCGCCCAACGTTGTTGCGCCTTGTGTTCACAAGCACCCTACTTTAAACAATCATATCACTTGCGTTCAATATATATCACGGACGTTTTTAAATAGATCATAAATCAAACAACGCATTATAAACCCCACTTATAAAACAAAATAACCTATTGATTTAATAAATCTTTTTAGCTTTATTTTGGCAAAATAAACAGAGACACACGGCTATTTTCTGTTAGTATACAGGCGGGTGCTTGGATCATTTTGGTTCAAGCATTTGCAAGGACCAAAAAGACGAAAGCCCCGAATTCTATTTACATAAAATTCGAGGCAGTCTCAAGTCCCAAACAACTTGATTCTGTCTCCTTTAACAAGGAGTGTCAAGAGAAATGACTAAGCTTGCCCTTATTGGGCTGATTACTGTATGTATTACAGTTTTGTGTTTTACTCTACTGAGACATGAAAGATTGTGCTCTTTTAATATCAGCAGCGGTAACACCCTAGTTCAAGCGAATTTATCTTGCGATAAATAGCTTTGTGGGGGAATTTTCCCCCACAATTTCTCGCCCAACGTTGTTGCGCCTTGTGTTCACAAGCACCCTACTTTAAATAATCATATCACTTACATTCAATACTAATGCTAGTGTTTTATATTAAAATTTCTCATAAATGCATATTAATGCAATGGTTGTTAGAGACAAATAGGTGAGCTAATAAATTATTGTCTATTCTATTTATAAGATGGTAAGAAAGAATAGGACGATAGCATTATGAAAATATCACATTTCTATCGATGGATAGTATTCATCATACTCACAATATTGGCGCTTTACTTTACTGTACTCGGAGGGTATTTAGTTTCATTAGCAGGATCGCCTTTTTATCTCTTTACCGGTGTCATGCTTCTTATTATTGCAGCTTGCTTTTTAAGTCGAAGGAAAAGCACCCTATTACTCTTTAACTTTCTATTTTTAATAACGATTGTCTGGAGTATCTGGGAGTCAGGATTTGATTTTTGGGCACTTGCCCCTCGCTTAGATATTATCTTTATTCTAGGCTTACTCCTTATTCCTTTCACACTCAATAATAATGTTTACACTTGTCGTACCAATAAAATTGGCTTATTCACACTATTAGCCACTACACTTATCATTATATTAGGTAGTTCACTAACCGATCCTCATGCCATTAATGGTCAATTTACACAACAACAACCCACCAACTCTATATCTCCTATCGGAGTAAATGATAATGACTGGCCCGCTTATGGCAGAACGCAAGCCGGAATACGCTATTCACCATTAACTCAAATCAACAGTGATAATGTTGATAAGTTAGTTGAGAAATGGACTTTTCATACCGGTGATGAAAAAAGAGCTAATGATGCCGTTGAGATAACCAACGAAGTTACGCCTATAAAAATTGAAGATAATCTCTTTCTATGTACACCTCACCAATATTTAATTAGCTTAGATCCCGCAACAGGTAAAGAGAAGTGGCGTTTTGATTCTAAATTGCAATATAACAAAAGCTTCCAGCATATGACTTGCCGAGGGGTTGCCTATTATAATCAAAATAATAGTGCCGAATTTGCCAAAAGCCTCGACGTTCGCCAACCAAGCATATCAGATGAATGTCCTGAAAAAGTCTTTCTTCCAGTCAATGATGGCCGCCTAATCGCAGTTAATGCGCAAACGGGTAATGCATGCCGTGATTTTGGTCAGAATGGAGAAATCAATCTGTTAGCTTCTATGCCTTATGCTTATTTGGGTGGATATAACCCAACATCTCCCCCAATCGTCACCGGTAATACTATTATCATTGGTGGCTCTGTTACTGATAACTTATCAACTCAAGAGCCTTCTGGTGTGATCCGTGGCTATGATGTTAATAGCGGAAAATTAATATGGGTATTTGATACTGGCGCAGAAGATCCCAATGCGATGCCAGGTAAAGAGACTCAATTTGTTCATAACTCCCCTAATGCATGGGCGCCTTTAGCTTATGATGCACAAACGGATGTGGTCTATATTCCGACAGGAGTAGGTACACCCGATATTTGGGGAGGCGATCGTCATCCATTAAAAGAGCGTTACGCTAATTCAGTTTTAGCACTAAAAGGGTCGACAGGCGAGCTATTGTGGCATTTCCAAACCACCCATCATGATTTATGGGATATGGATGTTCCTTCGCAACCATCACTGGTTGATATCAAAACTGATAAAAATGAAACAATACCTGCCATTTATATCGTCACGAAAACAGGGAATGTGTTTGTTCTTGATAGAAGAGACGGTACACCTATTGTTCCCGTAACAGAAAAACCCGTTCCTACCAGTGTCAAATATGGTCCACAAACACAAGGTGAGCATTACTCACCCACTCAGCCTTTTTCAGCACTTAATTTAGCACCTAAAAATAAGTTGCAAGGTTCAGATATGTGGGGCGGCACAATGGCAGACCAGCTGTTATGTCGTATCGCCTTCCATCAGTTAAATTATGAGGGAATTTATACTCCACCATCAGAAAACGGTACGCTTGTTTTTCCTGGTAACCTCGGTATTTTTGAATGGGGCGGTATTTCTGTTAATCAAGATAGACAAGTCGCGGTAATGAACTTTATTACCTTGCCTTTTATCTCAAAACTTTATTTAAAAGATCCTCAAGATAGTCAAGCAATTGACGCAGGCCACGGAGAGCAAGGTTTACAACCCATGACGGGAACACCTTATAGTGTTGATATTCATCCATTCTTATCACCACTAGGATTACCTTGTAAACAACCCCCTTGGGGACTTGTTGCTGGTGTTGATTTAACAAAAAATGAGCTTGTTTGGCAACAACGATTTGGCACCATTAGGGATAGTTTGCCTAATTTAGTGGAATTACCACCATTAAAAATTGGTGTTCCTGGGCTAGGAGGCGCTATCTCAACCGCAGGTAATGTGATGTTTGTTGCTGCTTCTCAGGATAATTATATTCGAGCATTTAATGTGACGAATGGCAAAATGTTATGGGAAGCACGATTACCCGCAGGTGGACAAGCAACGCCAATGACCTACTCTATTGGAGGCAAGCAATATGTGGTCATTATGGCCGGCGGACATGGTTCATTTGGTACTAAAATGGGCGATAGCTTAGTGGCCTATGGGTTACCTGATAATTTATAGCTTTAAGTTATCAATAATATCAGGCGATTGTTATTTTCAATCGCCTTTTTATTATTTGGTAACACTCACAACCTAGCTTAATCAACTAATACCCGTTGATTGGTTGCTCCCCATAAAATTGACATTTCGGTAAACAATGCACCACTGATATCTTCAATTTCTTCTGCGGTAATTTCGCTATTACCTTGTTTGCCAAAAAATACAACTTCATCACCTGGTTTGATATTGTTAAGACTGGTAATATCAACCATAACGGTATTCATTGATGTTTTACCTAAAACAGGTACGCGTTGCCCAGCAATTAACGCATGCCCCGCATTACTAAAAACGCGACGGTAACCATCTGCATAACCTACAGGAATATTGGCTAGTACTGAGTCACGTTTTAATGTGTAAGTACGATCATAGCCAACCGTATTACCTTTAGGATAATAATTGATTGAAGCAATGTTGGATTTAAAGGTCATCACACGTTTATAGTCTGTACTCGCAATGGTATCACCATAAAAAATACCTCCCACACGTACCATATCCAGCCATGACTCAGGCACGGTAATTGTCGCAAAGGTATTTGCCATATGTAATGTGACATTGTTACGCTCTAATCCCATCACCTCTAACACTTGCTGAGATTGTTGCTTAAAACGAGCCAGATCTTCCCTTACTTTATTAGCATCTTCTTCGGGATAATGAGACATAATACCAACCACTTTTAGGTTAGCTAATTGAGAAATTTGTTTTGCTTTTTCAAGCCCAGATTTATTATCGACCTCTAAACCATTACGAGACATGCCACCTGAATTTAATGCTAAATGAATAGGAATGACTTTATTTTGTTGCTTGGCAATAGCATCTAATCTTTTTGCCATATCAAGATCACCAATTAACTCTTCTACGTTATAGTTGGTTGCCTGTGCCATTTCTTGTTCTGTTGCATTACGCACTCGCATTAAACGGCCTTTAAATCCTAAATCACGTACTTCTTTTAATTCTTGGTTATTTGTTACACCAATACATTGCACATTATTTTCTATCATAATTGGGGCAACTAACGATAAATCATGCCCATAAGCATCTCCTTTTAACACTGCACAAAGAGAGGATTGCTTACCTAATAATGATTGGACTTTTTTTACATTAAAGTCGAGTGCGCTTCGTGAAATTTCAATCCATGAATTATTGACAATAGCAGGCTGAGCTTGAGCCACTTGAGTTGCTGGTGGATTATAATTTACAGGCTGTTGGCAAGCAGTAATAACGAAAAGTGGTAATAACGCAAGATATCGAATAGCTAAAGACATCTTCTTTCTTCCTTAGTGATTATGATGTTAAACCTATTTTTATAATTAATTAGGCACAAAAATATACACATAGTGAATATTCACTTAGGATAATAGCATTATTATTCATATAATAAATATAAAAATTCATCTCTGCATAAATGCCAATAAGAGAGAGGATTTAAATACACTATTTCTACCAAAAAAATGCCCGACGGGTTAAAAAGTCGGGCATTTATTAAAATTCCACTAATAAGTAATATCAACGTCGGTAGTATTAACGAACAATAATCCCTAATAGAATACCAATCACACCGAAGTCTGCATCACTAAATGTGGTATTGGCAATACCAATATCACCAAGTACAGGTAATAAAAATACGGGTAAGAAAGTAATCAATAAACCTTGAGCAAAAGCACCTAAAATAGCACCTCGGCGTCCCCCTGTGGCGTTACCAAATACGCCTGCAGTTGCCCCCACAAAGAAATGAGGTACCACCCCAGGTATAATCACAGTCCAATCTAAAGCATAAAGAATAAACATGCCAATGACACCCGCTGCAAAACTACTCAGAAAACCGACTAAAACGGCATTAGGTGCATAAGGAAATACCACGGGACAATCAAGCGCAGGTTTTGCATTGGGAACTAACTTATCAGAAATGCCTTTAAATGC
Source organism: Proteus sp. G2675 (assembly GCF_963886535.1). Classification (NCBI taxonomy): domain Bacteria; kingdom Pseudomonadati; phylum Pseudomonadota; class Gammaproteobacteria; order Enterobacterales; family Morganellaceae; genus Proteus; species Proteus sp. G2675. The sequence goes on along the minus strand of NZ_CAWPCB010000057.1, from coordinate 47,094 downwards.
AGGAACAATCTCTGCAATCACCATACGTACACCTTGTAGGATAATATAAACACCTGCCGCAAAGGTGATGGATTGCATTAAGGAGAACATAAACCAGTTTTTACCACCACTAACTTCACGAACAAAAGTGTCACCGGCAAATAAACACGTAATAATAAAAATTATGCCCATGGTGAAAGCAATCGCAACTGGCGTATCACGCAAAAAGAGTAAACTCTTAGGTACATTCATCTCTTCCGTTGAATGCGCTTTATTGCCAAATTTACTACCAATAAAACCAGATACAACATAGGAAATAGTAGAGAAATGGCCTAATGCGACATCATCAGAGCCGGTGATCTTTTTCATATAAGGATGTGCAATGGCTGGGAAAAATACCATTGATACCCCAACAACTAATGAACCTACTGCAACTAATACCGCCCCTTCTAAACCCGCTGTTGCCAAAATCACCGCGACCATCATCGACATAAATAAAGTGTGGTGACCCGTTAAGAAAATATATTTCCACGGTGTTAAGCGTGCAATTAATATATTGATTAACATGGCAAAGAACATAATCAGTGCCATCTCTTTACCAAAGCTTTTTTGTGCAATAGAGACTATGGCTTCGTTATTAGGTACAACACCTTGAATGCCAAATGCATGTTGGAAAATCGTTGAGAAATCACCAAGCGAGTTAATGACTAAACCTGCCCCAGCACCTAAAATAACAAAACCCATAATGGTTTTAACGGTGCCCTTAATACATTCTGTCGCAGGTTTTTTCTGAGCAATTAAACCAATCAATGCGATTAAACCCACCAATATAGCAGGCTCTGAAAGCACATCGCTCATTAGAAAGCGGAAAAAGTCCATACTAGGCTCCTTATAGCGCGCCTAATTCACGTAATGCGGTCGAAAGTTTCTCTTTCATCGCGACTTTATCAATCATATTATCTAAAGAAACAATTTTGCCATTAACCGCTTGAGCATTAAGTTGTTCCGCAATATCACGAGTTCCCACATAAATATCACTCGGTGTCCCTTTTGCCGAACCTAAATCGACATGATCAACATCAGCATTGACGGCCAGATCTTTTAAAATACTTTTGATGCTCATTTCCATCATTAAGCTACTGCCTAAACCATTTCCACATACAACGGTAATTTTCATCATATTCCCCTTGGTTATTTAAAATTGAATTAATAGTGATTAATAACAGCCAATACTTCTGCCTTACTTTTTGCTTGCAACAAAGTGTCTATATCATCTTGGTTATCAAAAAGTTCAGCTAATTTCACAATGGCATTAATATGGCTATCGTTATCTGTTGCGGCTAAAACAATTAAAAGTTTCACCGGATCATTTTCATCAGCACCAAATTCCACCCCTTTTTCGATGATAGTTAATGCTAAAGAGAGCTGATTAACCCCTTCTTCAGGACGTGCATGAGGCATAGCAATACCTGGCCCTAATACATAATAAGGGCCTATTTGCTCGTGTGATTTATAAATCGCATCAACATAACGAGGCTCAATACAACCTTTGTCAATTAATGGCTGACAGGCGATTTTAATTGCTTCACGCCAATCTTTGACTTGTGGGATCACTTGTACCACATCCGGTGTTAATAATGTTTTAAGCATATTTATAACCTCAGTAAGGTGCTTTTTTGATCTCTGTATTAAGGATAATAATCACTAATGGTAGCGCTATCTAGATAGATTATATGTAATTGTGATAGCGCTATCATTTTGATGAAATGTTAATTGCGAACAAGTGCAACAATTGACACTGTATTGTTTCTGCAGAGTGAGAAAATTTCAGGTAGGATCTGCGAATTAAAAATAAAGCCGAATAAATCTGATCACGATGATAAAAACACGTAAACGCCGAAATACAGGTCGCGTCACTTTACAAGAAGTTGCTAAACATGCCGGAGTCGGTTCAATGACCGTATCTCGCGCATTGCGTACGCCTGAATTAGTGTCGGATAAATTAAGAGAAAAAGTTAACCAAGCAGTGGCAGAGTTGGGATATATCCCTAATGCCTCAGCAGGGGCCTTAGCTTCCGCTCAAAGCCATATTATTGCTGTACTACTGCCCTCTTTTACTGATAAAGCCAGTGCTGATTTTATGCAATCATTGCAGCAGATCCTCAGCCGTCATCATTATCAAATATTAGTGGGATGTTATGAATATCAGCTCCATAAAGCGACTGATGTAATTAACATGCTATTACAGAGTAACCCTGCCGCATTAGTTGCCTTTGGCTCCCAATTAAGTGATGTACAGTTCTTACATATCAGTAATGCCAATGTGCCTGTTGTCAGTGTCGCGAGTCAATCTAATGAGCAATCTGCAATAAGTATTGATTGCGGTTATGAAAAAGCGGCATTTGATTTAACCCATTATTTAATTCAGCAAGGTAAACGTTGTGTCGGCTATGTTGGTGCGCTACAAGGACAACGTTTACACCACCAGCAAATTACTGGTTGGTCGCGTGCTTTATTAAAAAATTATTTAAATGCTGAGCAAAGTGTTACTACGCCCGACCCCGCTTCTATGGCATATGGTCGACAAGCATTAACAGAGATCTTATTACGTCAGCCCGAACTAGATGCCGTTATTTGTAGCCATGAGAGTATTGCTTTGGGAATGATGTTTGAGTGCCAACGAAGATTAATTAAAATTCCCCAAGATCTCGCTATCGCCTGCTTAGAAGGTTCTGAAAATAGCGCCCAAATAGCACCTTCCCTGACATCTATACATTTTAATTACCATAAAATAGGTAAAGAGGCAGGTAAGCACCTAATTGCACTATTGCAACATTTACGTGATGAGGTTGATAACGCTATGTTTGAAAATACCGTTATCAACTATGCTTATCGTTTAGAACTCGGACAAAGTACCCCTTAGTCAGTGGTTTCTTTTGTGTCCAAGCGAGTACTATTATTTCGCGTTAACCATAGAGAGAGTGCTTTAAGTGAATCAGGGGTAAATTCATCACAACGTTCAGTGATTTCTAAGGGAGTAAGCCAGCATACTTCCTCGATTTCTTCTGGCTGTAATGCAAATGGCCCATGTGATACACAACTAAATAAGCTTCCCCAAACGCGGCAACTCTCATCGTCATAATAGAATTGTCCATGTTCGGCAAAAGGAACCCCGGCAATACCTAGCTCTTCTTCTGCTTCACGACGTGCACTTTCGAGTGCATTTTCACCTTGTTGTACTACACCACCCGCGGTTGCATCTAACCAACCTGGATAGAAATCTTTTGTTTCAGTACGGCGTTGTGCCAAAATTTTTCCCATGCCATCGTGCACGACAATATAAGTTGCTCGGTGACGTAGGTTTTCTGCTCGCATTTGTTGACGTGTTGCTTGTGCAACAACTTCATTTTTTTCATCAACAATATCAACCCACTCGACCACTGCCGTATTTTCTTGTTCCATCCTCAACAAACCTTTTTTAATCGATGCTAAACGATCGTAATTTTTATCCTGAATATACCAAAATCACCATATTTCACCACTATAATAATCATAGGTAATTTGCTTTATTCATCTTGCGATTTTTTGCTTTTTATGATGTTACTAGGCAGACTGTAAAATATACGCTATTGAATATCACCTTATTGCGGAGGTTTTTATGATCGATCTTTATTATGCAAACACCCCGAATGGCCAAAAAATTACGCTTTTCCTCGAAGAAGTCGCCATGCCTTATACTTTGCATCATGTTGATATTGGCAAAGGTGATCAATTTAAACCCGAATTTTTAGCTATTTCACCCAATAATAAAATTCCTGCTATTGTCGATAATGCTCCCGCTGACGGTGGTGAGCCACTCTCTATTTTTGAATCAGGTGCTATTCTTATCTATTTAGCAGAAAAAAGTGGCAGATTACTTAGCCATGATCTGCGAGAAAAAATGACCCAACTGCAGTGGCTATTTTGGCAAGTGGGGGGATTTGGTCCTATGCTTGGACAAAATCATCACTTTACGCGTTACGCCCCTGAAAAAGTACCTTACGCAATCAATCGTTATACAAAAGAGACCGAGCGTTTATATCAGGTGTTAGAGAGCCGACTCGCTCAATCTCCCTATCTTGGTGGAAACGATTATAGCATTGCTGATATAGCCACCTATACTTGGGCTCGTTACCATGACACACACCATATTGATCTAGCAGATTATCCTGCGGTAGAAAAATGGCTAAATACAATAAGCCAACGTCCAGCAGCCAAAAAACTGTTTGGTTAGTGACTAATCTCACCTATCAGGATGATACAACCTTAATTAGGATAGAGTAATCAGGAGGATGGTGATGAACATACTTATCACAGGTGGAACCGGATTAATTGGCAGAGCACTTATCTGCCAACTCGCATTAGATAAACATAATATTACCGTACTTTCCCGTTCGCCACAGAAAGTCTACTCTCATTTCTGTAATGAAATGGCGTGTTGGACGCATTTAGATGATAAAGAAAACTTAAACCAATTTGATGCAGTGATTAATCTTGCTGGAGAACCAATTGCAGACAAACGCTGGACACCGGAGCAAAAACAAACGTTAGTTAATAGTCGATGCAAATTAACCCAAAAGCTGGTGGATTTAATAAAAGCCAGCGACTCTCCCCCTAGTGTTTTAATTTCTGGCTCTGCGGTGGGTTTTTATGGTGATCAAGGTGAAAATAATGTCACTGAAGAGACGCCACCTAAGGATGAATTTACTCATCAACTCTGTGCCAAATGGGAAAATATTGCACTCGATGCACAAACGCCATTAACACGGGTGTGTTTGCTACGTACTGGTATTGTACTCTCTACAAAAGGAGGGGCATTACCTAAAATGAGCCCGCCTTTTAAATTAGGTTTAGGTGGAAAATTAGGTAATGGTAAGCAATATATGCCATGGATACATATTGATGATATGGTCAATGCCATCGTATTTTTACTTAATAATAACAATACCCAAGGCGCCTTTAATCTGACAGCCCCTCATCCAGTACAAAATAAAGCATTTACCACGACTTTAGCTCACGTACTGAAACGCCCTGCATTTATGACGGTTCCTGCCACAATATTAAAATTAATGATGGGAGAAAGTGCCACATTAGTTTTAGGTGGGCAACAAGCGTTTCCTAAGAAACTGCTCGATGCAGGATTCAGCTTTCGTTACCCACAACTGGAAGGCGCTTTAGAAGATATTATTCGCCATAAAAAATAGTCACTCGTCACACAGGGGATCAACGGGCAGGTTTATCCCCTTGCCAACGCTGAAAAAGATCATCCGGCAAGTCAATGTCAAATTGATCAAGCACTCGATTTACTGTCTGATTAACAATGTCATCGATCGTTTTAGGCTGAAAATAAAATGCAGGTACTGGTGGCATAATGATGGCACCAAGCTCTGCAGCTTGAGTCATTAAACGTAAGTGCCCTAAATGTAACGGTGTTTCGCGTACACATAGCACTAATTTACGTCCTTCTTTTAACACGACATCAGCGGCACGTGTCACTAACGTATCAGTATAGCTATGTACAATACCGGAGAGGCTTTTAATCGAACAAGGTAAAATAACCATACCATTGACCCGAAACGAGCCTGAGGAGATAGTCGCCCCTATATCTCGATCGTCATAAATAATATCAGCTAAAGCATGAATATCTTTGAGAGAATAATCCGTTTCTAATGAAATGGTACGACGCGCCGCTTGACTGATCACCAAGTGAGTTTCTACGGATGGCACGGATTTAAGTATTTCTAATAAACGAATACCATAAATTGCGCCACTGGCACCTGTTAGCCCGACAATCAGCTTTTTCATTATAATCCTCAGAATATATATCTTTGTTAATCATTATGATGATTAACCCTCAAAAAACAAGCGCCGATGTAGTGTTACGCTAGCATCGACGCTTGATAAAGGTGGCTATTTTAACGGAAAATTATCCTTCGTTATAGATTTCTAAGTTCTCAGCTTCATGTTGATCACGAATTTTATGTTCATCATCACGACGTAAATTTTCAAGGTAATCTAAATAGCCTTGATCAATATCTTTTGTGATATAGACACCATCAAATACAGAGCATTCGAATTGGTTGATATCTGGATTTTCTTCTTGAACAGCAGCGATTAAATCAGAGAGATCTTGAAAAATAAGTCCATCAGCACCAATCAGTTTACGTATTTCATCCACTTCACGCCCATGAGCAATTAATTCATTGGCATTAGGCATATCAATACCATAAACATTAGGGAAACGCACTTCTGGAGCGGCTGAGGCAAAATAAACTTTTTTAGCCCCCGCTTCTCTCGCTAACTCAACAATTTGCTCTGATGTTGTGCCACGTACGATAGAGTCATCGATAAGTAACACATTTTTATCGCGAAATTCTGCACGGTTGGCATTTAGTTTACGACGTACTGATTTGCGACGCTCTTGCTGGCCGGGCATAATAAAAGTACGTCCAACATAACGATTCTTCACAAAACCTTGTCGATAAGGTTTATTTAAGATGTGGGCAATTTCTAATGCAATATCACAAGAAGTTTCAGGAATAGGGATCACCACATCTATTTGTAAATCTTCCCACTCTTTAGCAATTTTAGCGCCGAGCTTTTGCCCCATACGTAGACGGGCGTTATATACGGAAATTTTATCAATAAAAGAGTCTGGACGCGCAAAATAAACATACTCAAATAGACAAGGCACTAATTGCGGATTTTCAGCACATTGACGGGTAAACAGTTGTCCTTGCTCTGTGATATAAACAGCCTCACCGGGTGCTACATCACGCAAGAATTCAAATCCTAGTGTATCTAGAGCGACACTTTCAGACGCAACCATATACTCACTGCGTCCATCTTCTAAAGTACGTTTGCCTAACACTAAAGGACGAATGCCATAAGGATCACGAAAAGCTAATAAGCCGTGGCCGATGATCAAAGCAACGCAAGCATAAGCGCCACGTAATTTTTTATGCATAGCCGCAACAGCGGTAAAAATATTATCTGGCTCTAGCGGAAAATGATCGAAGCGATCTAATTCATACGCTAGCACATTGAGTAAAATTTCGGAGTCTGAGGTGGTATTGATATGTCGACGAGCAGTTTCAAATAATTGACGACGCAGCAAATGCGCATTGGTTAAATTACCATTATGTGCAAGTGTGATCCCAAAAGGTGAGTTAACATAAAAAGGTTGCGCTTCTGATGCACTCGAACTGCCCGCGGTTGGATAACGTACATGTCCTATTCCGATAGTTCCTTTTAAACGCAACATATGACGCGTTTCAAAGACATCTTTCACCAGCCCATTTGCTTTGCGTAGACGAAAACCGTTATTCTCATCAATTGTTGCAATGCCTGCTGCATCTTGACCTCGGTGTTGTAACACCGTTAACGCATCATAAATCGATTGGTTTACTGGATTAACTCCAGCGATACCGACAATACCGCACATGAAAAGATCCTCATCAGCCAGACGGAGAGGTTACATTTTCTCCGACACGAAACTTGACGCATTTTGTAGGTAGTCAAAGAACCACCTAATAATATGGTTGAATTGAGGAATAAGCTCAGAACGTTGCCAATCGGCACTGTCTGCCATAGGAGTAAAAGCACCCAAGACAAAAAGTAACGCTGATACAATCAGCACACCTCTTAAAGCCCCGAAACAGATCCCCAACACACGATCTGTACCTGATAACCCTGTGCGTTGAACAAGAGAGCTAATCACATAATTAATCACCGCACCGACAATTAGCGTTGCAATAAACAGTGTGACAATCGCAATCCCGTTACGAACCAGCTCATCTTCAAACCGAGTAAAATAGACGGCTAGATAAGGATAAAACTGACTTGCAACAAAAAAACCACAACCCCAGGTGATAAGTGATAATGCTTCACGAACAAAGCCACGGATCAGGCTAACTAATGCAGAAAAACCGATAATGGCAATAATGGCGTAATCTATCCAGACCATAAATCTCTATCCAATAACGATGCCCCGCATTAATACGGTAGCATTCTAACAGAAAACGAAAACGTTTGCGTAACCCTAATTTTCGATAATTTTAAAATAATTTACGGCGACATGAAAAATCATAATCGCCGCAATAAGTTAACACCTTGTTACTTCACTCATCTGATGTCTCATCAACATAGTTATGGTTTATAGGCTCTTACTTCACCTTGCAGGCCTGTTAGCTCTTTAAGGCGAGGTAACATCGCCTGTAACTCTGCTTTTGAGGCATTAGGCCCAATATAGATACGTGTCACTTTTCCTGAAACAGGGCGAGCAGGCACGGTATATACTGGATAACCGGAGAGATGCATTTTTGCAATAATTTCTTCAACTTTCGCCGCATTTTTCAAGGCACCTAACTGCACAACCCAAGCCTCACCTTTCGGCGCGGTTGTTTCTGATACCGCCGGTGGCGGAGTAGTTGGTGGCTCCACAGGCGGATTAACCACTTTAGGTGGCTCAACAACCGGTGTTGATGGCGCTACTTGAGGCTCCGATACTTCAGGAGTAGAAACTTGAGGCTGTTCAATCCCCGTTACCGCTTCAGAGATCATCGCCTCAGAAGCACCCTCTGATGGCGTTGACGGTGTCGTGGTTTGCTCAATCGGCGCTATTGATTCAATATCTTGCTCATCACCGGGTTTGGGGACTAAAGGAATAGAGGCAAATTGGTCTTCGTTATATTTCTTATCGCCGTCAAATAATGTAGGAAGAAAAATAACCCCTACCGCCACAAGAACAACGGCTCCGACTAAGCGATTTTGAAATTTACTTGCCACTCGCACTCTCCTTTTCCAATAGTTCCATTACATGAGCAACGGTATGGAATGATCCACATACAACCACAATATCATTTTTTTGTGCCTCAGATATTGCTTGTTGCCATGCTTGCTCGACACTATCAAATACTGCCGGATAGTCGAGGTGCTGAGCTAATACCTGGGCTGATGCGCCACGAAACTCATTCAATGGTGCAACATACCACTGATCGGCTTGAGGGGATAAACACGCTAATGTACCCGCAATATCTTTATCACCCAGCATACCAACAACAATGCGCACTTTGGTATCAGAATAACGCGGTAATTGCGCCAGTTTTTCGGCTAAATATCCAGCAGCATGCGGATTATGAGCAACATCAAAAATAACTAATGGATGCTGCGAAATTATCTGAAAACGTCCCGGCAACTGAGCTTTACTCATTCCCTCAACAATACTTTGATGGGTGATCCCTTGACTCACTTTATCATCGGTTTTCAATAAGCAGCGTATTACTGCCATTGCCGTACCTGCGTTGGCTAAGGGAATATTAGGGATGGGAAGTTTTTCAAACTGCTTATCTGCACTACGCCAATGCCAGTGATCACCATCAATAGAAAATGACCAATCAACACCACGACGAAATAATTTAGCCTGTTTCTGCTGCGCGACTTGTGCAATAGAAAGTGGCATATCTGGCTCGCCTACAACAGCATAGTGATTTTTACGGAAGATACCGGCTTTTTCATGACCAATATGCTCTCTATCAGCCCCTAGCCAATCGGTATGATCAAGGGCAATACTGGTGATAGCTGCAATATCGGCATCAACAATATTGGTTGCGTCTAAACGCCCCCCTAACCCAACTTCAAGAATAACCACATCAAGCTGAGCTTGTTGAAATAGTTTCAATGCGGCGAGTGTGCCGTATTCAAAAAAAGTCAGCGAAATATCGCCTCTGGTTTGCTCTATTTCAGCAAATACTTGACAAAACTCAGCTGGTGAAAGCTCTTTACCTTGAATGCGAACACGCTCGGTATAACGGACAAGATGAGGTGAACTATAAACCCCCACTTTCAATCCTGAAGCCATCAAAATTGACTCGAGCATATGGCAAGTGGTTCCTTTACCATTAGTACCCGATACAGTGATAACTTTAGGGGCAGGACGTAATACATTCAGTAATTGACCTACCTTGCCCACGCGCTCAAGTCCCATATCAATAGCACTTGAGTGTAAGTGTTCAAGATAAGAAAGCCACACCGACAAAGGCGATGTGGCTTGAGGAGCAGTTATGATATTAGACATCTTCTTTTTTATTCGTTTCGATGTTAATTTCTGGCTCATTGTCAGAAGATTCGATGTCATCAGCGATCATTTCTTCGCCTAGCAGTTCATCTTCGTCTTTCGCTAAATCATACTGAGTCAGCTTAGCCAGTAATTCAGCTAGCTCATCACGCATTTCAGGACGGCGAACTATCATATCTATCGCCCCTTTTTCTAGCAGGAATTCACTACGTTGGAAACCCGCGGGTAATTTCTCACGTACAGTTTGTTCAATAACACGTGGACCGGCAAAACCAATCAAGGCTTTCGGCTCAGCAACATTAATATCACCTAACATTGCTAAACTTGCAGAAACCCCACCCATAGTAGGATCGGTCATCACTGAGATATAAGGTAAACCACGCTCTTGCATTTTAGCTAATGCGGCACTGGTTTTTGCCATTTGCATTAATGACATCAATGCTTCTTGCATACGTGCACCACCACTTGCAGAGAAGCAAATCAGTGGACAATTATCTTCTAATGCTTGTTCAACCGCACGAACAAAACGCGCACCCACAACAGACGCCATAGAGCCGCCCATAAATGCAAATTCAAAAGATGCGGCCACAACAGGCATTTCTTTTAACGTACCTTTCATCACCACTAGGGCATCTTTTTCATGGGTTTGTTTCTGAGCCGCAGCAATTCTGTCTTTATATTTTTTAGAGTCGCGGAATTTCAGAATATCTTTAGGCTCTAACTCACTGCCCAGCTCAGTCGTGCTTCCTGTATCAAGAAAAGTTTCTAAGCGACGGCGTGCTGAAATACGCATGTGATGATCACATTTGGGGCACACTTCTAAATTACGCTCTAATTCTGCGCGGTAAAGTACTTGCCCACAGCTATCACATTTTGTCCAAACCCCTTCTGGGATATTGGCTTTACGTGAACTCGTGATATTGCTTTTATTAAGAATTTTTTCAATCCAGCTCATTAACGGACCTTTTCGTCTGAATCTGACCTTCGCCAGTTTATACTCGTCATATTTTAAGTTGCAGCATGTTGACTGCGTTTAATTGCACAAGTCACCTACTTTGTCGGTGTGCTTTTCGTGCTGCATTCACTTATCGCCTAGCTACAACCCTAATTATTTAGAGCAGATTATTGTGAACATGTTAACTCACAATATACTGGCTATGTGGTTAGCAAAGTTTATGATGATACCGCTTACTGAATTTCAGCGCATCTCTTTATTATTGCTATTCTACGGCAAAAGCTAATGATAACTGCTCAAACCTCTTGGTTATCACTCTCTTTTTTGGCCTTTGCACTCGCTCTACGATGGCGTATCACCTCGATAACACCTGGTAAAATAGAAATAACAATAATGGCAACAATTAGCAATTTTAAGTTCTTTTGAACAATATCTAAGTCACCAAAAAAGTATCCAGCATAAGTAAATAGCAGTACCCATGCAATGGCACCCGTAACATTATAAAAAGCAAAATGACGATATGACATTTTGCCCATTCCTGCAACGAATGGCGCGAAAGTTCGGACAATCGGCACAAATCTTGCCAAAATTATCGCTTTACCACCATGTTTTTCATAGAAAGCATGGGTTTTATCTAAGTATTCTCGTTTAAAGATACGTGAATTGGGATTACTAAAGAGTTTTTCACCAAAAATGCGCCCAATAGAATAGTTAACCGCATCACCTAAAATCGCAGCGAAAAGCAGTAAGAGAACCATTAGGTGAACATTAACATCATTGGTATCTAACGCAGATAAAGCCCCCGCAACAAACAGTAACGAATCGCCCGGTAAGAATGGCGTGACAACAAGCCCCGTTTCACAAAAAATAATTAAAAATAGAATGGCATATACCCATGTACCATATTGAGCGACTAACTCGGCTAAATGGACATCAATGTGTAAAATAAAATCAATTAGAAATTTTATTAAATCAGCAAATTGCGTTAATAATTCCATAAATCCTCAGAAAACGGGGTAATTTTATGTTTAAAGTATTTAAAATGGGTTATCTGCTAAAAATAGCGGCCCCATTGCAGGTTTAGGAAGTTCGAAACGTTCAGGGTAATCAACCGAAACAAGATATAAACCATTTGCTTTTGCAGTTGCTGCTGCTTTAGTCCTATCTTTTAAGGCTAATAATTCAGCCATCCAAGTAATAGCCTGATTACCACAGCCAATTTCCAATAAACTCCCCACAATATTTCTTACCATATGATGGACAAAAGCATTGGCTTTTATATCTACCACCACATAATCACCATAGCGTGAAACATTCACATGCATCACATTACGCCAAGGTGTTCTAGATTGGCATTGTACGGCTCTAAACGAGGTAAAATCATTCTCGCCCAATAAACATTGGGCAGCTTGATGCATTCGTTGTGCATCTAGAGGGTAATGGAAATGCGTTACCCCTGAGGATAAAATTGCAGGACGATAGCGATGATTAAAAATCACATAACGATAACGTCTTGCGGTTGCGCTAAATCGAGCATGAAAATCATTCGCTACCGTTTTTACCCAACGAACGGCAATATCTTGTGGTAAATGGGTATTAACCCCCATCGTCCATGCCGCATCTTTGCGATGAGCCGTTGTCTCAAAGTGCACAACCTGCCCGGTTGCATGAACTCCGGCATCAGTTCTGCCGGCACAAAAAACAGAGATAGGCTCATTTGCTACTTGAGATAACGCTTTTTCTAACCGTTCTTGGACACTACGAACCTCATTTTGACGTTGCCAGCCATAATAGTGGCTACCGTCATATTCAATGCCTAGCGCTATCTTTAATGGTGTGCTTTCTGTCGCAATCGCAGGCTCACTGATTGACTGCGCTATCACATCAGCACTCTCTTGGTCGTTCATCAGTAAAACTGCTCCTGCACTAATTTTTCAGCCACTTCTACAGCCATTAATGCTCCGCCAAAACGCACGTTATCTGCAACAGACCAAAATTGTAACGCTTCAGGCACACCATAATCATTACGTAAGCAACCTAAGTTCAAGCTAACATTACCGGAGGCATCGGTGACTTGAGTTGGAAAATCATTTTCATCACTAATATTGAGGGAGTCATGTTCTTGTAATGTTTCCCGTGCTTCTTCACTTCCCATTGGACGTGATGTTTCCAACTGCACAGATTGTGCATGACCATAGAAAACAGGCGCTTGTAATGTGGTTACTGAGATAGGTAGTCCATCGTCTTGCAAGATTTTACGGATCTGATCAACCATTTGGCGCTCTTCTTGAATAGAGCCTTCATTATCAACTAACAATGGTAAAATATTAAATGCCAGTTGTTTATTAAAGCGACCAAGTTCTGGAGGAACACCGTTCAGTAAGCGCGCACTTTGCCCCGCTAATTCATCAACAGCTTGTTTACCAAAACGAGATACTGACATCAAATTTGTCACATTCAAGCGAGTTAAGCCTGCGGCTTCGGTTAATGGATAGATAGCGCGTAACAGTTGGCTTACCATGCTATCAGCAATAGCGATAATATTGCGGTTACGATACTCTGCCAGCATAGATGTATTCACCCCTGGTACAACTAAAGGTACATCCCACTCCATCGCAAATAAACCACTGCAATCAATAACAATACAACCTGAATCTGCTGCAAGTTGTGCGTATTGCGCACTAATCTCAACCGGCGCGGCAAAAAAAGCGAGTTGAATATCCGCCCATTCGATATTATGAATACCTTGTACTGCAACACTTTTACCCTTTACACGGATAGTTTTGCCAATACTGTCTTCACTGGCGATCGCCGTTAATTCGCCAATAGGAAAATCACGCTCTTGCAGAAGCTCTAAAATAGCTTCACCCACAGCACCTGTTGCGCCCACAAGCGCAATATTCCAACCCTCTCCCATAAAATATCCTCCAATACAGTAAAATGTTTAAATAATGTCACGTCTTATTTATGTGTTGCATTAAACCCAATAGCATTGAGTAAGCTCGCCGTTGTCGGGTTATCACATACCACCTGTAATGAAGACCATTCACGACGGACAGGGTAAAACTTACGTAGCTTATCAAACTCCCCTTTGATACCGGCAACTTTGCGCAATGGTGCATCATCACGACGTACATCATAGACAAGATGAATAAGCTGTTTGAGTAATGTTTGAGTTAATTCACCTTGTACAGAAATTGTGGAGATCAACGGTTTTGGTAACAGTGTTGATAATTCAACGTGTTGAGGTTGACCAATAAAATCACAATAAGCTTCATAAACCTGCGTTGTTCCTCTCGCCTTCCCTTCTAAGGTATAGCCGGCAATATGTGGTGTTGCGATATCAACTTTATTTAATAACTCAAGAGAAAGATCGGGTTCTGGCTCCCAAACATCTAGAACAACGCGTAACTTTTTACCTTGGTTTAAGGCTGATAATAATGCAGCATTATCAATAACCTCGCCACGGCTTGCATTAATTAAAATACGACCTTCAGGTAAAATATCGAGGTTGCTCTCATTAATTAAATGGTAACTGTTATAACGACCCGATTTATTTAGCGGTGTATGGAAAGTCAGGATATCCGCCTGCTTTAATAGCGTTTCTAAAGAATGAAATTGTTCATCATCCCCTCTATCAGCTCTAGGCGGATCACAAAGTAGTACATTCACACCTAATGCGCGTAAGCGTTTTGCCAGTCTCCCTCCAACATTGCCAACGCCAACAATGCCAACGGTTTTATCTGTTAATTGAAATCCTTCTTGCTCAGCAAACACCATCAACGCAGAGAAGACATATTCAACAACAGCGATCGCATTACAACCTGGCGCAGATGAAAACGCTATTTTTTGTTGCTCTAGCCATGCTGTATCAACATGATCAAAACCTGCCGTTGCGGTGCCGACAAATTTTACCGGTTTGCCCGCTAATAGTGATGCATTGACTTTAGTAATCGATCTCACCATCAATGCATCAGTATCATCGAGCTCTTCAATAGGTAAAGGGCGACCCGGTACAGCTTTTACTTCGCCTAATTGGCAAAAAAGCTGCTGCGCATAAGGCATGTTTTCATCAACCAGAATTTTCACGGTGTTATCTCACTGATTTGTTTTTTATGTGTGTAAACAAAGGATCAAAAATAAAATTAAGCGGTCTATTTTGCCACTTATTCCAAGTAAAGCCTATTATTGACGATAAAAACTGACGCTATTTTAAGTAAATATATGAAAAGAAACCTTAACCATTGGGTAAGCGACGAAATCTTTCTGGTGTTGTTCCAGCAAATTGCTGAAACATGGCAATAAATGAGGAGGATGAGCTATATCCAACATCAAAGGCCACATCATTAACACTTTTTCCTTGTTCTAACAAAGAGATAGCATGTAAAAAACGTAATCGCTTACGCCATTCACTAAAAGACATGCCTAACTCTTGCTGACAACGACGTGATAAGGTTCTTTCTGAGGTATAACGTTTTTTTGCCCATAATTCTAATGAGGTATTATCAGCAGGATTTTGCTCTAATGCTGCCAAAACGGGTGCTAACAGCTTATCTTTTGAGGAAGGTAAATAGGTATGGTGAATAGGAGATACTTTTAGTTGGTCTATTAACACTTGAGATAAACGTAGATCTTCTTTTGTTTGCGGTTTACAAACACCACGACGGAAGAAATCGGCAAAAATCGTCGAAAAAATAGGACTTAGTTGAATAAGACAGGGTTTATCCAATAAACCTTCACACCAACTGGGTGCAATATCTAGCACCTTAAAAGATAAGGTTTTTTTATTGTAGCTTGCGTGCCCTACTTTTTCAGGGATCCATACACTAAATTCAGGTGGCGCTAAAAAACGCTGCCCGCCAGCTTCTAAATCCATTACTCCAGAGATCACATAAAGCAATTGACCAAACTCATGTTGATGATAACGAAATTCAGTTTCTGCAAGCAATTGCTCATCACGAAAACGGACCGTATCTGGATCAGAGAGTAACCACTGCATCTCTTTTTGTTGTTCAATTGTCATCTTAATGTTGCTCTTTTATCGTTTTGTCTTTATTGGTCTATCGGTTGTCTGCTTTTCATTATATATATCTAATCAGACAGGCTTACAATAGCCATCTGGTTTAAAAATAGATGTGAGAATAATGAAAAGTATAATCTTCCCGCTGTTAGCGGTACTTATTTGGTCAATTAATGCGGTTGTCAATAAAGCGGCAACATCTGTGATAGATCCAGCCGCTATCTCATTTTATCGCTGGTTCTTAGCATTTTTACTGATGACGCCGTTTCTATTAGTCCCTGTTTGGCATCATCGTAAAACCGTAAAACAATATTGGTGGAAATTATTTATTCTCGGCGCATTAGGTATGGGGTTATATCAAAGTTTAGCTTACTATGCGGCTTATTATGTGACAGCAACCTTTATGGGAATATTGAATTCACTTATTCCATTATTAACCGTTATTATTAGTATTTTTGTACTGCGTGTCGTGCCTACTGTAGGGATTGCACTCGGAACTATTTTATCTATTAGTGGGCTTGTCTGGTTAGTCAGCCACGGTGATCCTTCACAACTCCTTTCTCAAGGTTTAGGACGTGGTGAATTAATGATGTTTATCGCATCAACTGCCTATGCATTTTACGGAGTACTTACCAAACGTTGGTCAATTCCTTTACCTAATTGGCAGTCTCTATATGTACAAATAGGTTTTGGTGTTTTATTACTAATACCTAATTTTCTTACCGCAGAAAGTATTGCATTAACAAAAGATAATGTTGGATTAGTTATTTTTGCAGGGGTTGGCGCCTCTATTTTAGCGCCTTATCTGTGGATCTTAGGTGTAATGAAATTAGGTGCAAATACAACCTCTATCTTTATGAATTTAATTCCTCTATTTACCGCAATGATCGCTGTAGCGGTGCTAGGTGAAGAGATGCACAGTTATCATTTTATTGGCGGAGGCGTTATTTTATTGGGAATATTCTTAGTACAAAAACTAAGAGCACCACTGAATTTCCGTCGTCAATCTGTCACAAAAAAAGCAGATTGTCAGCAGGAGATGTGAGTCAATGTCAGCTAGACTATAAATAAAAAAATACCGGCTAAGCAATTAGCCGGTCACTTTGCTCCCCTAGTTTTTATAAATAAAAACCAAGGCAAGAAAATCAAAGTATAAAATATAAAGTAATACAAGTATCCGTTGCAAACATTACCAACTTTTATATTAAATATCTCCTGCTTATTTAATATAAAATAATCCAGATCAATTTTTCCCCTCACCTTTTTAATGCTATCGATATTTTCATTAAGTTAACTATTTATAAAATAAAGGATTTAATCTATAAAATTAGTTTTTAATTAAATGATTGATTTAAAACTATAGTGAAAACAACTAATTTTAAACAATTAGATAGTTATTTTATCTATTGGTTCTGTATGATAAAAAAATGACAATCAATAAGATTGTGCTTTAATAATATTTACAGCATTTTTTTAACATAGTTTTCTATAAAACCAAAAGGATCTTTATTTATTTTGCAGAACAAATTTATTTATACAAAAAATAAAAAAGCAGTCACTTATTATAAGCAACTGCCTTTATCATTTATACAAGGAAAACTAAGTATAACTAACTATTTCTTATACTTACTCATCACAAGTGAAGCATTAGTGCCACCGAAACCAAAGCTATTTGACATCACTGTATCTAGTTTTTGCTCTGTTGGTTTGGTAATGATATTCATACCATCCGCTTTATCATCAAGCTCTTCAATATTAATACTTGGTGCGATAAAACCATGCTCTAACATCAGTAGACTGTAAATGGCTTCATGAACACCTGCAGCCCCTAATGAGTGACCTGTCATTGCCTTAGTTGCAGAAATAGCCGGTGTTTTAGTTCCAAAAACTTCAGCAATCGCTTCAAGCTCTTTTAAATCACCCACAGGCGTCGATGTACCATGAGTATTGATATAATCAACATGATCAATACCTTGCATTGCCATTTGCATACAACGTACGGCACCTTCTCCCGATGGAGCAACCATGTCAGCACCATCAGATGTTGCACCATAGCCGACAATTTCAGCGTAGATATGCGCACCACGTGCTAATGCGTGCTCTAATTCTTCAACAACCACAATACCGCCACCACCAGCGATAACGAAACCATCACGGTTTTTATCATAGGTACGAGAAGCTTTGGCTGGTGTATCATTATATTTTGTTGAAAGTGCCCCCATAGCATCAAACTCACAGGTCATCTCCCAACTTAGCTCTTCACCACCACCGGCGAAAACCACATCTTGTTTACCTAATTGAATTAATTCAACCGCATGACCAATACAGTGTGCTGATGTTGAGCAAGCTGAACTAATTGAATAGTTAACGCCTTTAATTTTAAACGGTGTAGCTAAACAAGCTGATACACCAGACGCCATTGCACGAGTTACCATATAAGGACCTACACCGCGTAGACCTTTAGCTCTCATGCCGTCCGAACCTTGTACTTGGTTACGAGGAGAACCACCACCGGAGCCGACAACTAAACCAGAACGAATGTTAGAAACTTGATCTTCTGTTAGACCTGAATCTTCAATCGCTTGTTGCATAGATAAATAGGCATAAACCGATGCATCACTCATAAAACGGCGGATTTTACGGTCAATAAGACCTTCAGTATCAAGCTTAACATTACCCCAAATGTGGCTACGTAGCCCCATCTCTTTAAATTCTTCTGAGAAAGTTATCCCGGAACGGCCTTCTTTTAAAGAGTCCAGCACTTCTTGCTGGTTATTACCAATGCTCGAAACAATACCCAGACCCGTGATCACTGCGCGCTTCATTTATACCTCTTTACAATAATAGTTGTAGCTGCGGGATTTCTGAATAGCACTTTAGCGTACACTTGTACGCTGAACAAGTCCGATCAGGATCTTTTTTACAAAAATGCAGATAATATGAAAAATCTCTGCGTACTCAAAAGGTGGAAGATGCTTAAGAACAGCGTTAAGATAGCCCATTATTTTTGGTAAAATACAGGTAGTTCCGTGAATAACACTGCTATAAATACCGCCTCTTTAAGTTGGAATGAACTTGGTACTCCGATTTCAAAACAGTTTGATGACATCTATTTTTCCAACCAAGATGGTCTTGAAGAAACTCGACATGTATTCCTACATGGAAATCATTTTCCATCTCGTTTTGGTACACATGTACGCTCTGAGTGTGTTATAGCAGAAACCGGATTTGGCACAGGATTAAACTTTTTAACACTGTGGCAAGCCTTCGAGCAATTTCGTCATCACTCACCTGATGCGTCATTAAAACGTTTACATTATGTCAGTTTTGAAAAATTTCCTCTGACTAAAGCTGATTTGCAAACAGCCCATAGCCATTGGCCAGAACTAGCACAATATTCAACAGCGCTTTGTGCACAGTGGCCTTTACCTATTGCCGGTTGTCATCGTCTTATTCTTGCTAATGGCGCGATAACGCTTGATTTATGGTTCGGTGATATCAATACATTACTGCCACAAACTCGCCAAGCTTTACATAATAAAGTTGATGCGTGGTTTCTTGACGGCTTTGCACCAAGTAAAAACCCACAAATGTGGAGTGAAACATTATTTCAAGCAATGGCAGACTCGATGCGTGAAAATGGCACTTTTGCCACCTTTACCGCAGCTGGGATAGTAAAACGAGGATTGCAACATGTTGGTTTTGAAATAAAGAAAATAAAAGGCTTTGGTCAAAAAAGAGAAATGTTAACAGGGGTATTTCCCCATCCTCCTGCCAATGCATTTGTTCCCTACTATGCCAGACCTTGTGCTACACAAACAAAAGATATCGCCATTATCGGTGGGGGGATCGCCAGTACATTAACTGCGCTCGCCTGCTTAAAAAGAGGCGCCAAAGTCACGCTCTATTGTGAAGATACACATCCTGCGGCAAATGCCTCAGGCAATCGGCAAGGTGTGTTATATCCATTACTTAATGGTAAATCTGATGAGTTAGAACACTTTTTCACTAACGCTTTTTTATATGCCCGCCGTTATTATGATGAGTTAAACCATAAAGGCGTAAACTTTTCACATCAATGGTCTGGTGTTGCCCAAGTTATCTATAATGAAAAAGTACGCAAAAAAATAGCGCGAATAATCGAGCATTCCACACCTTTTTCTCAACTCGCTCATTATGTTCATCAAGATGAAATGAATTCACTTTGTGGATTAGCTATCAACCAAGATGGTCTTTTTTATCCTCAAGCAGGTTGGCTTTCTCCCACAGAGTTAACCACCAATGCATTAAAATACGCTCAACAACAAGGTCTCAAGCTACTCTTTGAACATCAAGTCACTCAATTAACCTCACAACAACAGCATTGGCAGTTAGAGGTGACTCACCAAGCAACAACGTATAAAACACAACATGATTGTGTTATTTTAGCTAATGGGCACCGTATTACTGATTTTATACAAAGTGAAAAACTGCCTATCAGTGCAGTAAGGGGTCAAGTTAGCCATATTTCAACGACACCTGATATCGCACAATTAAAAGCGGTGCTCTGCTATGATGGCTATTTTACGCCGGTTGATCCTCAAGATAATCTGCATTGTGTTGGGGCAAGCTTTCGTCGTGATCGACTAGATTTAAATGTTTCAATTGAAGAGCAACAAAATAATCAATGGCATCTCACACACTGTTTAGCACAATCACCTTGGGCACAGCAGGTAGATTTTAGTGATAACGATGCGCGTGTCGGGATCCGCTGTACAATAAGAGATCACCTTCCTTTATTAGGTGAAGTACCCGATTTTGAAAAATTAGTTGTCGCCTATACGCATTTAGATCGATTTAAGCGTAGAAAGCAAACACCTATTTTGGCGCCGAGTTATCATCAGCTTTATATTATTAGTGCATTAGGTTCACGTGGTTTATGCTCTGCACCTTTATCTGCGGAGATCTTAGCAAGCCAAATCTTTGATGAGCCATTTCCTGTAGAAGATAGTGTGTTAAATGCCTTACATCCTAATCGTTTCTGGGTAAGACCATTACTGCGCGGAAAAGCCATTGAATTAAAATCATAGGATCAGTCACTGAAATTACGGTTGATATTTAAGTAACTATTGTTAATGGGTTACTTAAATATCTTTATAGTATTTAAATTATTATAGTATTTAAATTTCACACTTCATCGCACAACGCATTTCTCTCGCAAATCCCCCATGCTCTACTTCATTATCTAAAATTTGTTGTAAAGAATAGGGTATTTGATGCTCAAGTAAGATATGGAAACCTAAACGCTGATAATAGGGAGCATTCCAAGGGACATCGCGGAAAGTCGTTAACGTTACCGCATTAAATTGCTGTAATTTAGCTTCATTTTTTACTGTCTGGATCAGCAATTTACCAATCCCTTTATTTTGCCAATCTTTACTTACCGATAATTCATGAATAAATACACTTTCAGGTAATTGTTGCGTCATGATAAAACCAACGGGATGATTGTCATGATTAACAGCAACCCAGTGAGCATGTTGATGGATAAATTGAATATGCGCCTCAACACTTTGTACACCACTTTCGCTGATCCAACTTAATTCTTTTATGCTGCTAAATAACTCTCCTGCCGATTGTTCAATCTTCGGTAGTTGGTTGGCATCAGCCAATTGAGTTGGCCGAATAGTGATCTCGTGAGTGGCGATTTTATTTGATGCGTTGGTCATAAATAATCTCTTTTATAACTTGCTATTTGCTTATTAAGAGTATCAATTACCTATAAAAAAACCATCCATAAGGATGGCTTTTTATCCGTTCTACCAAAAATTTAATCTCTAGGTAAGATCCCATAAGATTGATATTGGCTCGCTTGGTGAATAAAAGAATTATAGTATTTATTATCTTCAACAGAGTTTTTTACTGCTCTTTCACTATCGGCTTTTGATAACTTATTTATTGCTTCATGTAATGGTGTTTTAAGCTGTTTATGGATATTAGGATCATTACTTTCTTTAATTTGATCAAGCAATGCAACCCAATTTTCTGCCTCTGCTTGAATATCAGGATCAGTAAATTGTGGTTGAGGTAAACTGTAGTCTAACGCTAGATTAACAGTATCGTTATACTCATCTTGAGGGGAAAGTGGTTTTAGATCTTGACCATAATCAGTCATAATATATTGGATTAATTCAGGTTTATCAAAACATTTGGTTTTGATGTTCCCCATTTCGTTTTTATTATGGCTTTTAATTTCACTGGGGAAAGGTTCACCTAACGTATAAGTACATTTAAATACATTGCCATCAATCAAGGTAGCATTAGTGCTTTGTAATGGCATTTCTAACTGATAGCCATTAATAACCACTTTATATTCTGTTGGTTTAAAGCGATCCCCCTTACCTTGTACGGCATAGACTTCAGATAAACGGTAATACATAAAATTATCAGGATTTAAAATTCCACCATTGTTGTTTTCATACACCATAAAAGTGGATTTATTACCTGCACTATCTTGTAAACTATGTTCGCCCGGTGAGAGTGTTAAATAACCACTTTTACCCGGCTCAACCTGATATGTTTTATCATCAACAACAAAGCTCATGCTTTTTTCACTGGGATTACTGTAATAAAACTTATCTTTTTTATTATCTAAATCAAGTTGATCACAGGCAGATAAAACCAATACCGTGCTAGCAATAAGGCTTATTTTAAAGAAATTTTTCATCGTATTGTTATCCTTATCATAAATATTTTATGCAAATCATTTGCATCCCGAGAAACATTCCTAAAAAACATTTAAAAGTAATTTGGCAGAAATGGCAAGGAGTAACAAAAGATAGCACTATTATGCTTTAATCAATGAAAGAGACATCGACTTTGAAAAATCAAATAAAAACAATTGATAAATAGTAAGGAGAATTTTTGTATAAAATCCTTTCTTTTTCAAGCTCAACTGTCTTAAACAAGGTTTTCGATGTGGTTAATCGTTAGCAATCAAAGAAAAACAACCGATAGTATCGGTTGTTCTCAATATAGGTTATTTATACTAATTAATCGAGTTAACTAAATCATGCCACGTCGATAAAACCAATATTTGATCAGGAGGAGAAAGCTCTCCTGCTTTGATAGCTTTTTGAATGCTCTCTTCTACACGGGATTTTAATGCTGATAATTGCGTATTGTTTTCTTGCTCAAGCTCCGCAATCGCTAAAGTGATGTGGCCTTGTAAATATCCACCAGCAAATAATTCATCATCCGTAGCATGTTCAACACGGCTATCAATTTTATCTAATAAGTACGTTTCATACTCAGAAAGCATTATTTATCCTCAATATATAATGTTGCTATCAGATTTAAGTCACTCAATGTTTCAATAGCAACCTTATTACCTCAGGCTTTATTGGTTTACTAAAACCTGCGCAGTGGATAGACGAGGATAGTTTATCTCGTCATCCTTAATTAACGAGGGGATTTTCCTGATAAGGAAATTGCTCCGGCGTTAACTCAGGTGTATTGTAAAACAAATGTAACGCATTAATAAATAGCTGTGCACGTGGCGGGATATTTTTATCGCGCAAATAAGCTAATACTTGCTCTCTCACCTTGTTTCTAAACTGGTAACGGTCTGGCTCAAAATCCCCGTCTAAATTATCGCAACTCACGTTAAATGGATAATTGGCTGCTTGGCAGAATAACCAGTCAAGAGCTTGAGGCTTGATTTCAACTCGTTCAAACTGCTCTTGAGTCACTTGATCTCGCCCATCAGGACAATACCAATAACCATAATCAACCTGCTGACGACGCGCATCCCCAGCAATACACCAATGCGATATTTCATGTAATGCACTCGCGTAAAATCCATGTGCGAAAATGATTTGGTGATAAGGTATCTCTTCACTCTTAGGCAAATAAATTGGCTCGTTATCACCTTTAACTAAACGTGTTTGGTAACTATCGCTAAAACATTGATTAAAAATATCAATTAACTGCTGATAATGATGTGCTGACATTTAAAAATTATCTTTCCTAATTAAAAAGTGCAGAAAACCAAAGTGCAATAGTATCACCATGATTGTCATGAATGAGTTTGATGCTCATCAAAAAGGAGATAATGACCAGCATTGGTCTAATTAATTTTTGTCCTTTGGTTAACACCAACCCTGCACCTAAGCGAGCACCAATAAACTGCCCGCATAACATAACTAAACCTATGGTCCAAATTACCTGTCCACCAAGAATAAAAAATAGCAAAGAGCCAAAATTAGAGGTGAAATTGAGTAATTTAGCATGTGCTGTCGCCTTTGAGAGATTATAACCAAGTAACATGACATAACCTAAAGCGAAAAAAGATCCCGTTCCAGGACCAAAAACACCATCATAAAAGCCAATACCACCGCCAATAATAACCCCGAAAGTATAATAGCCAAGACGTTGCTTACTATCCTTAGCCCCGATAGATGGTGTTAATAAAAAATAGAGACCGATTGCGATAGTAAGAACAGGCAGCGCTTGTTTTAGTAATTCAGGATTAATAAATTGTACTAACATCGCACCAGAAACAGCACCAATAAAAGTCATAAAAATGGCAAAGCGCTGTGCTTTTAAATCAATGACGCGACGACGAATAAAATAGAGTGTGGCTGAAAAAGAACCGCCCACTGATTGAAGCTTATTTGTTGCCAACGCTTGTACGGGTGATATCCCCGCAGAGAGCAAGGCAGGAATAGTGATCAACCCACCACCGCCAGCAATAGAGTCAATAAAGCCTGCTAATACAGCAACAAAAAAGAGTAGAAGGTAGATGCCATCTGAAAATAGCCAATCCATTTATCTATCCGAATTATCAGAAATGAGGGGGCGTGTGTTACTGATTTATTTGATTATTTTAAATAAAAACAGTAACACTATCTGAGCATAGAATAATAAGGCGCTCACACCTTTAAAAACTCATAGCAAACTTACTACAGATTATGCGCTGTATTATTGATGTAAGCTAAGATCACCATTGCATTAATGGAGGAATAACATCACCACATTGACCCCGTTGACGTAACGCATGATCAAGTAACACAATAGCCATCATAGCTTCTGCAATAGGAACAGCTCGGATACCGACACACGGATCATGTCGCCCTTTGGTGATCATATCGACTTCTTCACCTTGTCGATTAAGCGTCTTACCAGCAATAGTAATACTTGAAGTCGGCTTTAAAGCAATGTGTGCAATAATAGGTTGACCACTACTAATGCCGCCTAATACGCCCCCCGCGTGATTACTGCTAAAACCTTCTTTGGTAATTTCATCGCGGTTTTCAGTCCCTTTTAAGGTCACCACATCAAAACCATCTCCGATTTCAACGCCTTTTACTGCGTTGATGCTCATTAACGCATGAGCCAAATCGGCATCAAGTCTATCAAAAACGGGTTCGCCTAATCCTGCAGGTACACCTTCTGCAACCACGGTAACTTTGGCACCTATAGAATTACCCTCTTTTTTTAGCGCTCGCATATATTCATCAAGGGCATCTAGGCGAGAAGGATCAGGGCAAAAGAATGGGTTGGTTTCTACAATTGACCAATCAACTAACTCACAACTAATCGGCCCTAATTGAGATAAGTAACCTTTTACTTCAATACCAAATTTTTGTTTAAGGTATTTTTTGGCAATAGCACCCGCTGCGACACGCATGGCGGTTTCTCGAGCAGAAGAGCGTCCCCCGCCACGATAATCACGTAAACCATATTTCTGTTCATAGGTGTAGTCTGCATGCCCTGGGCGGAATACATCTTTAATTTCGCTATAATCTTGAGAGCGCTGATCCGTATTTTCTATTAATAATCCAATACTGGTTCCCGTTGTTACACCATTAAAAACACCCGATAAAATACGCACTTGATCAGGCTCTCTACGTTGTGTGGTATAACGTGAAGTTCCCGGTTTACGTCTATCTAAATCAACTTGTAGATCCGCTTGCGTTAAAGGTAATCCGGGAGGAACACCATCCACAATGCAACCTAACGCTGTGCCATGAGACTCACCAAAAGTGGTTACTCTAAATAATTGCCCGATACTGTTTCCCGCCATCCCTCAATTCCTATCTTATGACTGACTGTGTGATGTTATTAATATGTTATTTGCAACCATAACAATCTACCGTTTCATCACATTGACATCAACGTTTATCGCTAGCAAAGCTATCTGAAAATTCGACAAGTTGCTCACGCGTTAACATAAAGACACCAATGCCTCCCTTTTCAAACTCAAGCCAAGTAAAAGGAACTTCAGGAAATTGTTCGATAAGATGCACCATGCTATTACCGACTTCACAGACAAGAATGCCTTTTTCGCTTAAATAATCAGGTGCTTTTAGTAAAATTTGTCTGGTGATATCTAAGCCATCCACACCAGAAGCCAATGCAAGTTCGGGTTCAATATGGTATTCATCAGGCAAGTCACCCATATCTTCAGCATCAACGTAAGGTGGATTCGTCACGATAATATCGTATGGTGTAGGAACAATTGCCTCAAAGAGATCAGATTGCATTGGATAAACACGATGAATTAAACCATGATTTTCAATATTAAACTCGGCAACTTCTAACGCATCAGCTGAAATATCGACTGCATCGACTTCTGCTTCTTGAAATTCATGGGCGCAAGCAATAGCAATACATCCACTGCCAGTACATAAATCAAGGATACGGGTTGGCTCTTGCCCAATCAGTCCAGCAAAATGGTTATTAATCAATTCACCAATGGGAGAACGAGGGATCAAAACACGTTCATCAACATAAAATTCATGTCCACAAAACCACGCTCGATGCGTTAAATAAGGCACAGGAATTTTTTGTTCAATACGAACCTCAATAAGTTGAATGATTTCCATTTTTTCAGAGGTTGTAAGTTTGGTTGATAAAAGAGCATCAGGAATATCTAAAGGAAGAGCCAGTGTAGGTAGAACAAGCTGTAACGCTTCATCCCATGCGTTATCCGTACCATGACCATAATAAATATCTGATGAATTAAACTGACTCATAGCCCAACGTAACATATCTAAGATCGTGCTTAAATCAGCTACGGCTTCTTCTTTTGCTGTGATATCCAAAACTGTTGTCCTCTGACGGATCTGACGAAATAGAAAGTCTGTAGTTTGCCATGAAGATCGTGATAAATCAGCGTTAGATAATAAAAAAAGACAATATTATTAAATTCATCTCGTTTTATCTTTATGACGAAACAAATTCAATATTAGCCAGATAAACCAAATCAATCACACAATAACCATACAATCAACTAACAACAGACAAAAAACCAGAATAAATAATTATATTTATCACTTTAACTAGTAATTATAAGAAATCGATCCATACTTATTTACATGTGATTTATTATTGAACTGAACAGTCAGTAATATCAATAACATCTTGTTCTGCAATTGGTTGTTCTGTTTACGATGTTGTTCTCTCAATAATACTTTTTCGATTTATTAGGAGATGAAAATGAGCAGTAAAAAACTAACCCCTGCTGAAGTTAATGATGCACATAAACTCCAAACCCGTCCTCTATCTACCCCTACAGATTTAGCACCTAAAGCAACAAAAGAAGTTAGTGCAGCGATGAATGCTATTCTTGCGGATGTGTTTGCTTTATATCTAAAAACAAAGAACTTCCACTGGCATGTGAGCGGTCCTCATTTTCGTGACTATCATCTAATGTTAGATGAACAAGGTGATCAGCTCTTTGCCATGACAGATCCTATTGCCGAGCGTGTACGTAAAATTGGTGGCATGACATTACGCTCTATAGGCCAGATCTCAAAAATGCAACGTATTAAAGATAATGATGCTGAATTTGTTGAGCCTTTAGATATGTTAGCTGAGCTATGTCAAGATAATCAATTACTTGCAGCAGAACTGAGAAAAGCACATGTTGTCTGTGATGAAAATAACGATATCTCTACCGCAAGCTTAATTGAAAATTGGATCGATGAAACAGAGCGTCGTACTTGGTTCTTATTTGAAGCTTGTCGACGTGCAGAAACATCAGGGCACTAATTAATCTATTTGCTAGCTATGTGACTATTTTGGCAGGGATCCCCCCTGCCTTTTTTGTTTCATCTATTTAACAATAGTTTTTTATCTCCCCTTATATTTAAGGTACTATTATTTATAGATATAGATGATAGCAATGATGAAGAACGCTAAAAATGAACAAAAAATTCATATTACCTCCTTCAGAAATAGAATTATTTCAGGAGATGATAAAAGGCACCAAAAAGCTCCCACAAGATAAAATACGCCACCAAACACCGCGAAAAAAAGTGACTCATTATCCAACAGAGCGATTACAGCAAGAGCAAATAGATGCTTCTTACTATTTTTCCGATGAGTTTCAACCTAACTTGGCAACAGAAGGCCCGATGCGTTATTTAAGAGAAGGGGCAAATGCGTACGAGCTAAAAAAATTGCGTCGTGGTGATTATGTACCAGAGTTTTTTTTAGATTTACATGGATTAACACAATTAATCGCCAAACAAGAAATTGGTGCCTTAATCGCGGCCTGTAGAAGAGAGCATGTGTATTGTGCCTGTATTATGCATGGGCATGGTAAACATATTTTAAAACAGCAAACCCCTCTTTGGTTAGCTCAACACCCTGATATTATTGCTTTTCATCAAGCACCAAAAGAGTGGGGAGGTGATGCTGCACTATTGCTGTTAGTCGAAAATGATGATATTGCGCGTCGTTAACATCACCGAATAAATCAGAACAATATAAATAACATATAGACTTTATTCGGTAATTTGTTTTAAGTTTGCTGGGGAGACTTGCCACAGCAATTTCCCCGAGCCTGTTGATAAATCAAAATTAACACAAGCAATCGTTGAGGTAGAAAACATCGGAGCACTCACTGTTGGACAAAGCTCTGCCACGACATACCCCACTAAAGGTAGATGTGATATAACTAGAATATTGTGATATCCCACTTCCCCTAATGCCCTTAAATAATGTGCAATATGATCAGGATTACCCCCAGGAATAAGCCCTTCATCGGTTTCTATCTTAGAGGGTAATACTAAGCCTTGTTGCACAACATTAAGTGTTTGTTGTGCCCGCAAATAAGGACTAACTAAAACATAATCAATACTATGCTCTTGCTGTGTCATCCAATTCGCCATGGTTAATGATTCATATTCACCACGCTCTGTTAAAGATCGTAGTGCATCACTAGGCGCATCAAAAGTAGCCTCACCGTGGCGCATAATAAAAATTTGCATAATCAATATAAACCTATTTTGTTGTTATCATTTCTAAGGGTATCAATACATAAAGCAAGTAAGAATAACAAATATCTAGTTTTGACCAAAAACCCCTAACAAATAATACGCTATTTTATCCAGTAAATTTGCTCTATTTGGTATATTTTAACACCAAAAAATTATATTTAATCTCTTATTAAAACAAACTGCCTTTAGAATATACCATTGGCGTTTATTATCCCCCAAAAACACTTTTCACTCAGCTATCATTAATATTTATGAGCCGATTTTTCATTAATAATAACACCTTGTTTAATCAGCGCTTAATTTAGCGAAAAACGCCGTAACCCCTCGCCCAATGAGTGAACTGCATCTCAATTATATAGGTACAAAAAAAGGCGCATAAGCGCCTTAATCATCCTTTCTACTCATTACATTATAGAATAGATAGTTAGCTATAGAATCGTTCATTTAACTTGGCCATTGCTGCTAATCGCTCACATGGCTGGAACTTTTCACCGTATTTTTCAGTTAATTGATTAAGCTTATCGACTATTTTTGTTGTTCCCATACTATCTATATACCGGAATGGTCCACCAAAGAAGGGAGGAAAACCAATACCGAAAACAGCACCAATATCACCATCCCTAGGTTGTTGAATAATGTTTTCATCTAAACAACGAACAGCTTCATTAAGCATAAGCAATAAACAACGTTCGGTTATTTCTGAAGCCGATAACTGATTTTTAGGTTTAACCTGTAATAAGCGATAAATCATCGGATCTGCACGCTTTTTATTTTTTCCTAAAGAGAAAGGTAAGGCATGCTGATTATAGAGATAAAAACCACGACCGTTTTTACGCCCTTTTCTGTCATCCGCAATAATCGCATCCACCGCGGGAGGAGATGCAAAACGCTCACCAAACTCATTGACTAAAATAGGCGTTATTTTAGTACCAATATCAATTCCCACTTCATCTAAAAGTTGAATGGGGCCGACTGGAAAGCCAAATTGAACTAATGCTTTGTCAATATTCTCTATCGTTTCCCCTTCAACCAAACAGGTTAAGGCTTCACTAATATAAGGGGCGAGAATTCGATTGACATAAAAACCGGGTTTATCTCCTACCACAATGGCAACTTTGCCTTGTTTTTTAGCAAAAGCAACAGTTGTGGCGATTGTCTTAGCATCCGTTTTTTCATGAGGGATCACTTCAACTAAGGGCATTTTTTCAACGGGACTAAAATAGTGCAGCCCAATTATTTTTTCTGGATATTGTGCTTTTTCAGCAATTTTATGGATAGGAAGAGAAGAAGTATTTGAAGCAAAGATGATCTTGCCTTCACCTAAGGCTTCAATATCAGCCACCATTTTTTGCTTTAAAGCCAAATCTTCAAAAACAGCTTCGACAATAAGGTTAGTTTGATGGAAACCGCTATAATCCAATGTCCCTGATAATAACCCCATTTGTCTTTGGCGTTCACGAGCAGAGAGCCGTTTTTTCTTGACCTTAGTTGATAACGCTTTCCAACTATAGTTAAGTGCCTGCGCAATACCTTTATCACTAATATCTTTAATTCTAACGGGTAAATTACCTTTTGTTGCTGTCACAAAAGCAATACCGCCCCCCATTAACCCCCCACCTAAAATACCTATATGGTGTAAGTTATCTGGCTTTGCAGATGATCCTGTTTCATTTTTCAATGCTGTTGAGGCAAAAAAGAGATGCCGTAATGCAGATGAAACCGGGGTCATGGCTAATTCACCAAACGCATTAGCTTCTTCTTTAAAACCTGTTTGAATATCTTTCTCTAAGCCTCGTTCAATAACGTGAAGAATACGCTCTGCCGCTGGGTAATGACCTTTGGTTTTAGCTAAAGTGCGCTTTTTAGCTTGATCAAAGAGGATATTTCTTCCTAATGTGGTATTTGCCCAAAAACGCTCCATAATAGTCTGTTTTTTAGCAGCTTTTTTAGCTGTTAAAATCCATTGGGCTGCAACATCTAATAAAATAGCTTGTGGCACAACGTCATCGACTAAGCCAAGCTTGAAAGCCCGTTTGGCATTAATTTGTCGCCCAGTTAAGATCATATCTAAGGCGGTCGTAACCCCTATTAAACGTGGTAATCTTTGGGTTCCCCCCGAACCTGGTAGTAATCCTAATTGAACTTCCGGAAGGCCTAAACGTGTTTTACTGTTATCGGAGCAAATTCGCCCATGGCAGGCTAATGCTAGTTCTAATCCTCCACCTAAACAGGCGCCATTGATGGCTGCGACGACAGGCAAAGGATAATTTTCTAATTGAGTAAAAAGATCTTGTCCTGCTTTTGCTAATGCGGTGGCCTCTTCTTTGGTTTTGCAATCTGCAATCATTGATATATCAGCACCAGCAATAAAATTATCAGGTTTACCTGAGGTGATAATTAATCCTTTTACACCTGAATGTTGCTGAGCCTGTTTTAATACATTTTGAAACTGTTCAACAAAAGCAGCTTTCAGTGTATTGACCTTTTCATCTACAACATTAATGGTGATAATTCCTACCTTATCGGGACGTACTGAAAACTGGAATACCGGTGATTTCTCAGATGAGGTTTGTATCCTTTGTTGAGTCGCCATTATTCCACCTCCAAAATCATCGCTGCACCCAATCCGCCCGCAGCACAAGCTGTTGTTAAACCAAAGCCACCACCTCGGCGTTTCAGTTCATGTAATGTTTGAGTCACCATTCTCGCCCCTGTTGCAGCAAAGGGGTGTCCATAAGCAATAGAGCCACCAAGAACATTGAATTTATCCATATCAACTTCACCTATTGCTTTTGACAGTCCGAGTTGCTCTTGAGCAAATTTATCACTTGCAAATAAGGTTAAGTTACTCAACGTTTGAGCCGCGAAAGCTTCATGCATATCTATTAGTGTTAAATCACTCAAAGTAAGACCGGCTCTTGATAGTGCTAACGGAGTCGCATAAGAAGGCCCCAGCAACATATCTTTCCAGACATCAATGGCGGTAAAAGCATAGCTACGCAGATAACCTAAAGGTTGATAGCCTAAACTTTTGGCAACAGACTCTTTCATCATTAGCACAGCAGCAGCACCATCCGTAAGGGGCGTACTATTAGCCGCTGTCACACTACCGTGGCGCCTATCAAAGGC
This sequence comes from Proteus sp. G2675, assembly GCF_963886535.1. Lineage (NCBI taxonomy): Bacteria > Pseudomonadati > Pseudomonadota > Gammaproteobacteria > Enterobacterales > Morganellaceae > Proteus > Proteus sp. G2675. The sequence continues at coordinate 14,629 of NZ_CAWPCB010000057.1, read as the reverse complement.
AGGCTTCAGTTTTGCGTAAGAATCAAGTACAGAATTTTTGCGGATATTATTATCTTGATGAAAACCTGATTTATAAGGTGGGAAAAATGCCGTCATAACTTCGTCATTTAATTTTCCCATTTCCCACGCTTTGGCCGCTAATTGATGAGAGCGATGCGCTAATTCATCTTGCGCAACTCTTGAAATATGATAAGTCTTAGCCATCTGCTCAGCAGTATCCCCCATACGCAATCCTGTGGAATACTCAGCCACTGCGGGTGCAACGGGTAGCAGATCACCAAAGCGTAGTTGACTTAAATAACTAAGCCGTTGCCCTAATGTTTTCGCTTTACTTAAACTGAGTAAGACATCGGCTAATTTTTTACTCACGCCAATCGGTAATACAGAAGATGAATCTGCGCCACCAGCAATACCCACTGAAACGTGACCTGCCAACATACTTTCAGCCACATTAGCAATAGCCTGAAAACTCGTTGCACAAGCACGGGTTACACTATAAGCATCTGTTTTTACACTTAGCCCTGCGCCAAGTACAATTTCGCGGGCAATATTCGGTGCGGCAGGCATTTGTACTACTTGACCAAACACCAGTTGATCAATAATTTCAGGAGGAATTTCATTACGGATCACTAATTCTTGTACAACCGAGCGCCCCAGCTCAACCGCAGGGATCCCCCGATAAGCGGTTGCTTGTTTAGCAAATGGGAGACGCAATCCACTGACAATCGCAACACGATCTTTTATGGTACTGCTCGCTGATGACTTCATAACGACTCCTGACAAAATGAATTCCTAACACCAAAGAGGTCTGACCTGATTAATAGAGTTAACAAAATTTTCACTTATCAGAAACATCATTTTATAAGAAGTGGGAGTTAGCGCTCATTATTTCATTCAATTAGCTGTAACTCGAAGAAAACAATAAAAGGAAGGAATAAATAATGATAAAAAATAAAAAAGGCTACTGAATTTCAATAGCCTTGAAGAAGTTTAATTTCAAAGGATTAACGTAATCCTAATTGGAAGATCAGATTTTCTGCTTCACAAGAGAAAGTAAAATCAGCGGTTAATTGAACGCCACCTTCAACATCAGCAAATTGATGTTTAATTTGGCAAGGTTCAGATGCAGTGGCATTAGCTTTAGCTGTTAGCTCATTTAACATCGCTTCAGCTTGAGCCTTATCGGCAAAAACGTGCTGATAAGATGCGGTACAATTTTTGTTGTCGATAATAGTACCAACATCAACACAACAACAAGCAGCTGTTTCTTCTGCATTACAACGATTAATTGCGTCTGCCATTTTAGTCTCCCAACAAAAGAAGTGTTAATTATCTATCATAATAGCAAAAAAATAAAATAACCTGCGTTAGCTCAAATTAACCTACAATTTTACAAAAAAAATTGATTTTACTGTTTGTTTAATAAACAAAACCATCTTTATTGGCATTTAATGTAAAATTAATGTTAACTAAATCCCAAATTTTAAATCAAATTGGAAATATATATAAAACAAACTTGCAACATTACCACTATTCATCTTTATACTTAAGCAACTGGTCTGATTTGTCATAACGACAACCGCACCTAAAATCCAGCGCTTCTAATCAGAAGTTACTTATTTAAAAAAATTATGAGGGTTTAGGTCATGAACCGTAAAAACCTGTTTACTCGCACAGCTCTCGCTGCCATTGTAGGAACACTTTCCTCTTATGCAAGCGCTGCCGGTTTTCAGTTAAATGAATATTCAACTTCAGCACTAGGTCGTGCTTTTTCAGGAGAAGGCGTTATTGCAGATGATGCGAGTGTAGGTAGTCGAAACCCTGCCGCATTGACCATGTTTGATCGTCCTGAGTTTTCCGTTGGTGCTATCCATATTAATCCCAGTGTTGATATTAAAGGTAAATCTCCACTCTCTGGCGCCAGCACTAATGCCGGCGATATCGCCCCAAGTGCTTTAGTCCCCAATATTCACTTTGTTGCGCCTATCAACGATAAATGGGCAATTGGTGCATCAGGTACTACTAACTTTGGTTTAGCTACCGACTTTAAAAAAGATTACCCAGCAGGTTTAATTGGCGGAAAAACTGATTTAAAAACCATGAACTTAAATTTAAGTGCAGGTTATCGAGTTAATAAACAATTTAGTGTCGGTTTAGGCTTAAATGCGCTCTATGCTGATGCTGAAATTACCCGCCATGTAGGTGAAGCCGGTAAGCTATTGGGTGGTACCTTATCTCAACATCCAGATACTAACTATCAGGGATTAGGCCGTTATTTATCAAGCTTATCGCCAAGTGATCGTTTTGCACAATTAAAAGGGGATGCTTGGGGCTTTGGCTGGAACGCCGGTTTATTATATGAGTTTGATGAAGATAACCGTATCAGCTTCACTTATCGCTCTAAAGTAAAAGTGAAATTTAAAGATGGTGATTATCAAAGTGATATCCGCTCATTACCCGCACTAGAAGGTATGGGAGTGATTGGTACTAATGGAGACACCATCAAAGGTAAATTAGACCTTAACCTACCGGAGATTTGGGAATTTGCCGCTTACCACCGTGTCGCCCCTAAATGGGCTGTCCATTATAATTTAGCTTATACCAGTTGGAGTGAGTTTAAAGAGTTAAGAGCAACACGTAAAAGTGATGGTCAACAACTCTTCAACAAAGAAGAAGGCTTCCGTGATGCATGGCGTATTGCATTAGGAACCACTTATTACCATGATGATAATTGGACATTCCGCACCGGTATTGCCTTTGATGATAGTCCTGTTCCTGCGGATAAACGCTCTATCTCGATCCCTGACCAAGATCGCTTCTGGTTAAGTGCAGGGGCAACCTACGCATTTAATAAAGATATGTCTGTGGATGTTGGTTTAGCCTATATGCACGGTAAGAAAGTGACGATTAAAGAGAAGCTATCTGAAAGCTTACCATTGCCGGCTTATGAATTTGAATCATCAGGTAAAGCATGGTTATACGGTATGAACTTTAACTATCGCTTCTAAGCTGATTTGCTACTTTAAATACAAAAAATGGTCTTAAAAAAGACCATTTTTTATTTAAACAACCAGATAAACAGATTAATCGATAGAATCTAAATCATCTTCAATCGCTTTTGCGTTTGGATTTTCACCTGTTTTCCCGCCATTAGCATCGAAATCATTTTTTTGGAAATAGGCTTCACGCATCATTAAATATGGATCAGATGAGTTTTGTAAAATTGCATCTGAATCTAATAATTGAGCTCGCGTTTCAATACCTTCAAGGGCCCATTTACCCGCAGACATCCAGAAAGTGAGGTAACTCAGTACTGGATAGGTGGCATCAGCCCAATCGCCCCCCTCTTCTCGCACTGTAAAGCTGCCATAGCCCGGTAATACCACATAAGGGCCATATCCCACACCATAATGCCCTAACGTACTACCAAACCTTACAGGAACTTCTTTTTCCATTGATTCTCTAGACATTCCTGCAACATCGATTAAACCACCAATACCAAATACGGTATTGATCCAAAAACGTCCGAAATGCTTAGCCCCTTTTTCAAAATCTCCACGTAAGATGCTATTTAGCATACTTGCTGGCTCTTCAAGGTTACCTAAGAAATTCGATAGTCCATTACGTGCTGGTGGTGGAACATAATCACGCCATACTACGGCTACAGGTCGTAATACGTAAGGATCTAAAACATAATAGTTAAAATTAAACATCTGGCGGTTAAACCCTTCCAAGGGATCAGAACGACTGTCACCATTGTTAGGTGTGCTTGCACATCCTGAAAGTAAAGCTACTAAAAGAGCAACACCGCACAGGCGATACTTCATAATGTTCTCCGCTAACTGTCCTATGATAATCAGAGCATAGGTCACTATTCATCATCTTTACATATAATACTGTCAATAGGCGATAAGTGATACTGTTATTCGTTTTTAATCTTATAAGAACATTCGGGATTTATTTTTATCCAATAGAGCTAACTATGCCCGATTGATAAAAATATTTGAGATTGTTTTTTATGCAAAACACCTATAGTTACATAGTTCAAAGAAGAAGTAATTCGCAATAATCAAGCTAAGAATTTTCTTACCTTAAAGTATCTATCTATATAAAAAATACGCTATTTTATTTGTTATTTTTATCCATTTTATATCAAGAAATAAAAAAACATAAAGATACATATACAAATTTCCCTATCCAAATAAAACATAAAAATAATTTATCAATATTTTTTAATTATAATAAGCAAAATTAGAATAGATTAAAGATAGTCATAAATAGATAAAATAAAGATATCATGATTAGGCTATCAATAGCTAAATTATCATTTTCGATATTAGGATATAATGAAGAAAAATTTCTCTATTTTTCCTTGCTGACCCATTATATCATCAAGTTTTACCAGATACCTTCAGCTAAGTTACAAATTAATCGAGATATCAAGCCACCAACATGCACTATCAATTATTCCTGAAAATGCTAAGTATGCATTAGGCTCTCAACGTAGCGATATTAAAACATCCTGTAATGTAGATACTTTTTTAACATTTACAGTTTCAGATTTGTTTGTAGAAAATAAAGCTAACACATGGAAAAAACTTTAGTGTAATTTTAGAAACCAGAGGAGCAGAAAGTAATGTAATTTATTGATATATAAATAAATTAAAAAACCTCTAAATAAAATATAGATATTCCTGAAGAATTTAGATTATATAGAGCAAGCTACTATTACATTTAGTTTTTGAATTTAACATTTAAACAAAATGAGTAATAAATATCACATTATAAGTAAGCTATTATTAATAATCTCTTTTTGATGCCCCACTACATATAAAATCAAAAAGCATTAAAATTTTCATTACTCATTATTAAAATGGGCAGAAATAACAATATAACCATTAACGAAATGATTATACTTTTATGATAAAAATTCAAACAATAGCTTTACGATTCATTTTAAATAAAACATTTTGTGATATTCTAAATTAGATGAAAATAATAAAATATTTTCAATAACATCATAATTTGATTAAACAGACTAAAATAAAAGAAAATACTTAATTTTAAAACTTAAATAATAATTTAAAAGGGGTATCATAATCCTCTAATTTAATAATTCATTATTCATTCACGAAAAGGAAGAGTAAAATGAAAAAGAATTTTCTCTATTTTACCTTATTTACGGCTATATCAACATCAGCACTGGCTGTAGCTCCTTCAGCTCAATTACAAATCAATGGAGATATAAAACCGCCAACTTGTACAATCAATAGTTCTAACAATACAGAAGTTGTCTTTGACTATGGCCGCATATCACCAAGCTTGATACCACAATCTTCAAACTATCAATATGTGGATATGAAACCAGAAACAAGCATCAGTATTGAATGTGATGCTAAAACTTATTTGACGTTTATACCTACTGACACATATGGTGATGTAGATCTTGATTATAATACTAGTTATGATAGTGCTTGGTTTCGCTTAGTTGATAAAGCCAACCCAGATAAAGCAGTTGGGGCTTCATTTTTTAATTGGAAAGATGCAACTGTTGACGGAAAAACGGCTTTTATAAGCCGAGCAACACCTAAAATAGCTGAACTGGGGAAATCTGTCTTAGTTAAAAATAATATTCATGGGTGGACATCAGAGCAACAAGAGAATGTATCCGCCGCATCTCTTAAATTAGTCTCAGGTGAAATCTTTACCACAAAATTCATGCCAGGAAAAACATCTCATACATTTATTCTTTCTCGTGATGAGTTGGCTAAAAAAGCAATAGATATTAGTAATGGACTCGATTTTATTGGTGAGGCCGTATTAACATTCTCTTTCGGTGTTTAAAAAATTTAACAAAACCACTCTCACTATATTAACAAGCTATTAGCTTGTATACATTAAACGGGTAGAGATCTTTTTTATTTCATTCCCCTCCCGTTTATTGTTTTTATTTTTTATGACTCATTCAATTAACCTACTAATTTTATATTTATCATTTTTATTTCGATCTACTGTAACATATAAAAATATAGAAATAGCGATTAAGACAGTATTATCATTGATTACAAAATAAACCTTGCTAACTCAATGACTAAATACCTTGATCCCTCCACCACAAAAACGGTACTATACGGACACTGAGAAACAGTTAAGCACCCTCTCGCAAAATGTTCCCTTAGTTAAATGGATATAACGAGCCCCTCCTAAGGGCTAGTTACAGGTTCGATTCCTGTAGGGAACGCCAATTATAACAACCTATCATTTTACCCACTGCTTATTCTTGCTATAAAGAATAGGTTCTTTATTAACAACACCCAATGAGAGTTTGGTGATTTAATAAAGCCTTATCAAAAATAATAACCTTTATTGTCGATAATTTGGCCTAAATTCCTATTTCACTGTCTGCACGACAGAAGTAAATCAAATCTATATTCGGTAGCTTATATCACCTGTTATGGACAGGAGAATTTAAATGATACTTTGGCTGATCTCTTTTGGCTTAATTTCAGGTATTACTACATGGTTATTTGGTTTTGGCGGTGGTTTTGTTACTGTGCCCCTACTCTATACTCTGATTCTTACACTTTGGGCGGGTGATAGCTTAGCGGGTGAACATGCTATGCAAATTGCTGTGGCTACCTCTGCGCTCATTATGCTGTTTTCCGCTATTATTACGACCCTAAAACACCATAAGGCGAAAAAAATAGATTGGAAATTAATTATGATCTTATTTTGGGGGATTGCATTCGGTGGGATCTTCGGTGCCTTACTTGCCTCAACCGTCCAAGGTGAATGGATCCGATGGATTTTTATTGGTTATCTATTTCTGACTATCTTAGATTGCTATTTTCGCCCCGGATTTATGGCGCCACGCAAAGAAATACAAAAAGTAACCAACAAAAAAGAAGCGTTAACTGGCACTATTATTGGCATTATTGCAGCTTTTTTAGGTGTAGGTGGAAGTGTTATGACCGTACCTTTATTACGCCGTAGAGGTATGTCAATGACTCAATCGGCTGCAATGGCAAACACATTGACATTCCCTTTAGCATTAACGGCAACACTCACTTATATCTTATTGTCTTTCACTACCCCGTTAGAGGATAGCGCTGGATTTGTTGGCTATATTTGGATAAAAGCAGCCGTTATTCTAATCTGTAGTACATGGATAGGATTAAAAATAGCTGAACGTTTTTTATCACGTATACCGGATAAATGGCATGCGAGAGTTTATCCGCTGTTATTGATATTGGTGTTAGTCGTTATGCTGAACTAACCCGCTAACATACCTCTGAACAAGGCAATTCTTATCTATCTGTATTGCCTTTAATATTTCACACAAAAGTGAAATTGTTACATTTACTCGACTTAATAGTAGCGTATTTTGACACCCTAGACACAACCCAATAACCATTAATATAATTAATTAAAAATTATACATAATGAATAATATATTATAATTTATCTTATCTTTTTTATGATGGCATAATTATCTACCTCTTGGATAAATTAAATCTTAATTGACATTTAATTCTATCTTTTATAGATATTTCATTATTAAAATAAGACATTATAGCAAATATAATAAAATAGCTTCTTTAGCTTAAGAAAATTAAAAAACTTATTTAGTCTTTATTTTAATAACAATTTAATTACAATTAAACCCCTCACCGATATATATAAAAATATATATCGATTGGAAATTATATCAATATTTTTTCTTACCTTAATAATATATTATAGATACACTTTAAAAGAATAAATCATTCCCATAACCATATGAATATTAAAGGCATGGTTATTTTTTTATAAAACTCTTAATTCATTTCTTTTAACAATAACCAGATCCTAACTAATGCCTTAGAAGAAAATAATTATCATTTTATTTTGTCTCTATTTGTTAAATTATTTTATGATATTTATTAACTTCTTTGTTGCTATTATTTATTATTTCCAACTAACTCATCACTTATTAATGAATAAATTGAAGACACCATCAAATATTTATTTAACCAACTGTATATAATATTTAGCTATAAGAAGAAACTGGAGGTTATATGAGTATTAGTCGTCGTTCTTTTATTAAGGGGATGGGTATAGGATGTGTTGGTTGTACGGTGGGAAGTTTGCCACCAGGGGCCCTCGCACTTAATCCAGTAACATCTCTTAAGGGTCAGTCTAAATTAACACCAAGTTTGTGTGAGATGTGTTCTTACCGTTGTCCTATAGAAGCTCAGGTTGTTAATAACAAAACTGTCTTTATCCAAGGTAACCGAAATTCACCACATCAAAAAACTCGAGTCTGTGCGAGAGGAGGCAGTGGTGTTAGCCTTATTTATGATCCGAAACGCATTGTAAAGCCCATGAAACGCAAAGGCCCTAGAGGTACCGGAGAATGGGAAGTTATTAGCTGGGAACAAGCTTATACAGAAATTGCCGAAAAGATGGCAAGCATCAAACAACATTATGGTGCTGAAAGTATCTTTTTCTCATCAAAATCAGGCTCTCTTTCCTCTCATTTATTTCATTTAGCGGCGGCATTTGGGTCACCAAACACCTTTACGCATGCATCAACTTGTCCTGCGGGCAAAGCCATTGCTGCATCGGTAATGATGGGTGGTGATTTAAAAATGGATCTCGCAAATTCTAAATATATTCTTTCTTTTGGTCATAATCTTTATGAAGGAATTGAAGTTGCAGAAACCTATGAATTAATGACGGCACAAGAGCGTGGTGCAAAATTAGTCAGTTTTGATCCTCGATTATCCGTTGTTTCCAGTAAAGCCAATGAGTGGTTTGCTATCCGACCAGGTGGCGACTTACCTGTTCTAATGGCCATGTGTCATATTATGGTAAAAGAAAATCTTTATGATAAAGATTTTATAGAAAAATTTACTGTCGGTTTCCCTCAATTGGTGGAAGTATTACAAGATACCACGCCTGAATGGGCACAAGCTCACTCTGATGTTCCCGCAAAAGATATTATTCGCATAACACGCGAAATTGCAGCTAAAGCTCCTCACGCATTAGTCATGCCAGGCCATCGCGCAACCTTTAATAAAGATGAAATTAATATGCGCAGAATGATCTTCACCTTCAACGCCCTACTGGGAAATATTGAACGTGAAGGTGGCATGTATCAAAAGAAAGCTGCTGCAAAATATAATAAATTAGCGGGCATCGACGTTGCCCCTGAATTAGCTAAACCAACCGTTAAAGGCATGCCTAAAATTACGGCAAAACGAGTCGATGCTACAGCGCCTCAATTTAAATATATCAATAAAGGCGGCGGTATTGTTCAATCTATCATTGACTCCACACTCCATGGTGTACCTTACCAAACCAAAGCTTGGATTATGTCACGCCATAATCCATTTCAAACAGTAAGTTGCCGACCTGATCTAGAAAAAACAGCCCAAAAACTCGACTTAATTGTCAGTTGTGATGTGTATTTAAGTGAAAGTGCATCTTATGCAGATTATCTGTTACCAGAAAGCACTTATTTAGAAAGAGATGAAGAGATTTCTGATGTCTCTGGTTTAAATCCTGCTTATGCATTAAGACAACAAGTTGTCGAACCTATTGGTGATACCAAACCAAGTTGGTTAATTTGGATGGAATTAGGAAAAAAACTGGGATTAGCGAGTTATTTTCCTTGGGAAAACATGGGAGTTCGTCAACTTTATCAAGTTAAAGGGGATGAAAATCTCTATAAAGAGATCCACCAAAAAGGCTATTTATCTTATGGTATTCCGCTACTTTTACGTGAACCATCCTATGTAAAAGCCTTTGTTGCACAATACCCAGATGCTATCAAACATGTTGATAGTAACAATATGATGGAAAAATCTCTTTCTTTTAAATCACCAAGTGGTCTTATTGAGATCTATTCGGAAGAGTTAGAAAGTCTATTAGAGAATTATGGTATTCCTCGTTTCCATAACTTCCCATTAAAACAAAAAGATGAACTCTATTTTATTCAAGGAAAAGTCGCAGTACATACCAATGGCGCGACTCAATATGTACCTTTATTAGCAGAGCTAATGTGGAAAAATCCTGTCTGGTTACATCCTGATACTGCAAAAAGTCATGGAATTAAGCATGGTGATGAGATCATTTTAGAAAATAGCGTAGGCAAAGAGAAAGCCCATGCCTTAATTACCACAGGTATTCGTCCTGACACAGTGTTTGTCTATATGGGTTCAGGCTCTAAGACCGGCGAAAAAACGCCAGCAACCACAAATGGGATCCACTGCAGTAGTTTATTACCTCATGAAATTAGCCCTGTTTCAGGCACTGATGTACATACTTCAGGCGTCAAAATTAGTCTGGCTTAAGGAAAAAAATAACGATGAATAGCAACTCTAAACAATTTGTCATGCTACACGATGAAAAACGTTGCATTGGCTGCCAAGCTTGTACCGTAGCATGTAAAGTCATCAATGATATTCCTGAAGGATACAGCCGACTACAAGTACAAATTCAAGGCCCTCATAATGATGAGGCAGGAGATCCACATTACCAATTTTTCCGAGTTTCCTGTCAACATTGTGAAGATGCGCCTTGCGTTTCTGTCTGCCCTACAGGTGCTTCATTTATTGATGAAAATGGCATTGTACAGGTTAAAAAAGAGCTCTGTATTGGCTGTGATTACTGTGTTGGTGCTTGTCCTTATCACGTTCGATATATCAATCCATTAACACACATTGCTGATAAATGTAATTTCTGTGCTGATACTCGACTAACAGAAGGTGAGTTACCTGCTTGTGTAACGGTATGCCCAACTGATGCATTGGCATTTGGTCGCATTGACTCACCCGAGATCCAAACTTGGATCAAACAGAAATCCGTTTATCAATACCAATTAGATAATGTCGGAAAACCAAATTTATTCCGCCGTAAAGAGATCCATCAGGGAGATAAAGCATGACAAGTATCTGGGGAGCCGAACTCTATTATACGCCAGATTACTGGCCTGTATGGTTAATTGCAGCAGGTTTGATCATTGTCGCCATGATAGCCATATTGGTGCTACATGGTTTTTTACGTTATGCACTGGCACCTAAGCAAAGTGGTCACTATGAAGAAGAGCGTGTTTACTTATACTCTAAAGCCATTCGTTTTTGGCATTGGGGTAATGCCTTACTGTTCATTCTTCTATTAATCAGTGGATTGTTAGGCCATTTTTCTATCGGTAATGTTCCATCGATGGTACTACTACATAAAATCTGTGGTTTTATTCTCATCGCTTTTTGGATAGGTTTTGTTGTAATTAACCTAACCACAAATAATGGTGTACATTACAAAGTCAGACCGCAAGGATTAATTGGACGCTGTATCAAGCAAGCTCGCTTTTATCTTTATGGTATTATGAAAGGTGAACCACATCCTTTTGCCGCGACTGCAACAGATAAATTTAACCCTCTCCAACAACTTGCTTACTTAGGTGTTATGTTTGGGTTAGTTCCACTACTTCTTATCACAGGCGTACTATGCTTATACCCTGAAGTCTTAGGTTATGGCTATTGGATGTTAAAAGTACACTTTATATTAGGCATCGTTGCACTCATGTTTATTTGTGCACACTTCTACTTATGTACTTTAGGCGATACCTTTACACAAACATTCCACAGCATGATTGATGGGCATCATCGACATCAAAAACATGGTGAAAGCACAACAACAAAAAATTGATTATCCCTTGTTGATAATTATTAATATCCTCATGCCTGCTTATCGAGCAGGCATTTTTACGTATTGGTATTTTTAGCTAAGATCACTGATACGTAAAAATACAGATTATTCTCCTATTCACTACGATTTTTTTATTTATTATTAACAGAACAAAATTGATATAGCTTAATTTTCTAAAAATGAATCTTTTTATGATGATATTCTACTAAATTAGTGTTTTTTGAACTAGCTAGTTTTAATTTTATTTTTACTGAAATTTTTTATATATTAAAAAATATAATTAACCAATCTTTTATATAAAAAATTTTAGTCATAAATAATAGTAGAAATAGCAACAAAAAAGATATGTTATAGGTAACAGTCAATATTATTATACTAATGGAATAATTTAGATATTCTTATTACTGTTAAAAAATAAAAATGCCCATTAAGGGCATTTTATTTAGATTCAAGGCATAAATTAATAATAAGATAATTCTTATTATTAAATAATTAGATTAACACTCTCATAAGAATCATCTTATTTATCTAATTATTTGTATACTAGCTAACTTTCTAATTAAAAGCTTACAATCAGAAAATAGAAAGAGCCTTATTGTCGAAATGAGCTGGGATATGTTGTTCATTATTCTCAGGAACATCAACCATACCCCCCATAACATCTTCAAAGAAGTTACCTATATTAATGCCTAACACATCAAGGACTTTAACTAAGCAATCAATGTCGATACGATTAACTCCGCGTTCGTAGCGAAATAATTGCTGTTCACTAATATCGATTTCTTTTGCTAACTGAAATACGGTATAACCTTGAGATTTTCTTAATGATTTTATTTTTTGTCCAACAGCGTAAGCAACTGGATACTTGTTACTCATAATATGTTCTCGCTTTTCACTTTGATTGATATCTAATTTATAATAGTGCGGGCCATCATTAATAATATATGAAAAAATATAATATCATGGGCACCTTTTTTAATTTTATTAAAATAATATTTTGACTTGATAAGAGTATTACAATTCATAACAACACTTATCATATGTAAATAATATACTACGCATTTAAACACTTTCAACCAGTCAAAAAATGACAATAATAACTAACACCTTTACTCTCACTAGTTATTAATACCTAGGAGAAGTCACAAATCCAATATTAATCAATAGTTTATAATATATTAAATATAAATATAGTCTTTTTTTATCTTTAGAATTACTCATGTATTAGATTTATATTCTATCAATGCAATAATTTACGAATAAATATATCAAATTGATAAAAAAATAATCAATAAATTTCAGTCTAATTTATTTAAATTTGTGAATTAACCTCGTTAATAGAACATTTTTTACATTTTTACAAAAAATATTGAGCAATCTCAATAAATTCTAATTAATACAAAATGACACAGATTAAAACCAATAGAAACAATTAGTTACATAATTTTCATAAAGTAATAGAACTCGTTCTAATTTTAAACATTTGTTAATTAATTTATATAAGCATAAACACTTAGCGTTAGAGTACTTATTAAATTTAAATAAATTTCCAATTATTATTTACTATAATTTGAATTATAATTTCCATTATGGATTATTATTTATTTATATTTTTTCTTGTTCTCTTATTAAAGATAATCCAAATAGAAAAAGACCATAAAAAGAAGAATAAATGATAAAAACTATTTTATATCATATGGTTATAATACATTTCTTAATTTATAGAACATCTAATGTTCTACTAAAAACATGCCAGCATAGCTTTTTGCCACCTTCCGCAAACCACATATTTAAACAAAAGAACTTCTTATCAGTTATTGTAACTTAGGATAAATATTTGCTATATTAAGCTGTTAAATGACCATTTAACAATGATCTCATTTTGTTAAAAATTCAAAATTAGATAATCCTTTAATCCTAAGTGTAAATACTTATTTCTTATAAAGTGTATTTTTGCCTCTCTGCAAACATTAATATTTTTATATAATTTATCTTTCTGCTATATACACAATTTTCTCTTTTTTCGTGTAAAAAAGGAATTTCCCCCTTTAAGACAACATCTAAACAAATGAAAATGTCGTTTATTGGCATAGATCATTTTCTTTTGAATTCATAAGGATAGCGATTTGATAAAAATCAATAATTAAAATAAACGTTTAAAATCAACAAATTAATATAAAAATTTTGTTCAAAAAATAGCACCAAAAAAACGATATTTCAGAAAAAACACATAATAATTTTTAATTAAAAAGATAATTTGGTTACAAACCACATAAAAATATTAAGGGTGTTTACTGTAAAGGATAATTTTGAATTATTTTTATTTTAACCCATATAAAAACCATAATACGTATAATTAACTAATAATAAAAAAATACTTTTTTTTAAAATTAATTTAAAAATCTTATCTATATCAAGGCGATAAAAAATGAATATCCTTGACGTTGCTATTTTTAAACTATCTTATAAGCAATTAAATAACCTATGTGCACTCAATAAAAGTATCATCTTAGCTATTTCTCTCAGTAATTTTGCTAATCCTTTTAAATAATCATTTCATCATCAATCTTTTAACACTACTAGTAGGGTAAATAAGTCGGTAATCAACCCCTGATAGCACAAAAATAATTCAGAACGATAAATAGGAGAACAGAACAGGGATCACAGCTCGATATAAAACCACCAAGTAGATAGATAGATAGATAGATAGATAGATAGGTCGATGTAGTCTAGTAACAGACGTCCTGAATACAAAATGAGCGCTATGGATAATAGATAAGGATAATAGATAAGGATAATAGATAAGGATAAGGATAAGGATAAGGATAAGGATAAGGAATAATAAAGGAATTTTTATCGAATGATATAAAAAGAAGTGGTGGGCGGTATTGGGCTCGAACCAACGACCTCCTCCTTGTAAGGGAGATGCTCTACC
>NZ_CAWPCB010000056.1:0-31067 GCF_963886535.1 Proteus sp. G2675 | reverse complement strand
TGTCTAAAGAAAAATTTGAACGTTCAAAACCGCACGTTAACGTTGGTACTATCGGCCACGTTGACCACGGTAAAACAACTCTGACTGCTGCAATCACTACAGTTTTAGCTAAAACTTACGGTGGTGCTGCTCGTGCATTCGACCAAATCGATAATGCGCCAGAAGAAAAAGCGCGTGGTATCACCATCTCTACTTCACACGTAGAATACGATACTCCAACTCGCCACTACGCACACGTAGACTGCCCAGGTCACGCCGACTATGTTAAAAACATGATCACTGGTGCTGCGCAAATGGACGGAGCTATTCTGGTAGTAGCAGCAACTGATGGTCCAATGCCACAAACTCGTGAGCACATCCTGTTAGGTCGTCAGGTTGGTGTTCCTTACATCATCGTATTCCT
This sequence comes from Proteus sp. G2675, assembly GCF_963886535.1. NCBI lineage: Bacteria > Pseudomonadati > Pseudomonadota > Gammaproteobacteria > Enterobacterales > Morganellaceae > Proteus > Proteus sp. G2675. The sequence goes on along the minus strand of NZ_CAWPCB010000056.1, from coordinate 30,664 downwards.
GAACAAATGTGACATGGTAGATGATGAAGAGCTGTTAGAATTAGTTGAAATGGAAGTTCGTGAACTTCTGTCTCAATACGATTTCCCAGGTGATGACACTCCAGTAATCCGTGGTTCAGCGCTGAAAGCACTGGAAGGCGAAGCAGAGTGGGAAGCAAAAATTGTTGAATTAGCAGAAGCACTGGATTCTTATATCCCAGAGCCAGAGCGTGCAATTGACAAACCATTCCTGTTACCAATCGAAGATGTATTCTCAATCTCAGGTCGTGGTACAGTAGTTACTGGTCGTGTAGAGCGTGGTATCATCAAAGTAGGTGATGAAGTTGAGATTGTTGGTATCAAAGAAACCGCAAAAACAACTTGTACTGGCGTTGAAATGTTCCGTAAATTACTTGACGAAGGTCGTGCAGGTGAGAACGTAGGTGTTCTGCTGCGTGGTACAAAACGTGAAGAAATCGAACGTGGACAAGTACTGGCGAAACCAGGTTCAATCAACCCACACAACAAATTTGAATCAGAAGTTTATATTCTGAGCAAAGATGAAGGTGGTCGTCACACTCCATTCTTCAAAGGCTACCGTCCACAGTTCTACTTCCGTACAACTGACGTAACTGGTACTATCGAATTACCAGAAGGCGTAGAAATGGTAATGCCAGGCGACAACGTGAACATGATCGTTGAACTGATCCACCCAATCGCAATGGACGAAGGTTTACGCTTCGCAATCCGTGAAGGTGGCCGTACAGTAGGTGCGGGTGTTGTTGCTAAAGTATTAGGTTAATTACTCGGTAATTTTCCTAAAGAAGGGCATCAATTGATGCCCTTTTTATGCGTTGTTTGAAAAAGAACCTATCTCATCACTAGTTTTCTGGAAATTATTGGTGAGATAGGCTCTGATACAACGAATTGAGTCCAGTATCTTGCAGATACGAATGTCATAGAGATATGACGCTGTGTCAGATGCAATCATAGTTTATTTATGGTTAGTCTGATTTGTTTTGCTCTTGCGAGGCAAGCTGGCTATTTATTTACATCATATGGACAGGTTAATTTATGAGTGCGAATAGCGGAGCTCAAGATAGCAAACGCGGTGGTGATATCGCTAAGTGGATCATTACCGTCTTATTGCTGGTAGTAGCAGTGGGTGGCAACTATCTTTATCGTGAATTTAACCTTGCGTTGCGGGCTTTAGCGGTTGTTATTCTGTTCGCGGCTGCGGGCGGAGTTGCGTTGTGGACAACACAAGGTAAAGCAACACTAGCATTTGCTCGCGAAGCTCGAATTGAAATGCGTAAGGTAGTATGGCCAACGCGTCAAGAAACATTGCAGACAACATTAATCGTTGCTGCGGTGACGGCTATTGTGTCATTGGTTCTTTGGGGACTGGATGGCATTCTGGTTCGTTTAGTTTCATTTATTACTGGCCTGTGAGGTGTTCATGACTGATTCTCCTAAAAAACGCTGGTATGTTATTCAAGCCTTTTCAGGCTTCGAAGGCCGTGTAGCACAGTCTCTGCGTGAACATATCAAATTAAACGAAATGGAAGACTCATTTGGCGAAGTTATGGTTCCAACAGAAGAAGTTGTTGAGATCCGTAGCGGACAGCGCCGTAAAAGTGAGCGTAAATTTTTCCCAGGCTATGTTCTTGTCCAAATGGTCATGAATGATGCAACTTGGCACCTTGTGCGTAATGTGCCAAGAGTCATGGGTTTTATTGGCGGTACTTCAGACAGACCTGCACCAATTAGTGATAAAGAAGTTGATGCGATCATGAATCGTCTACAACAAGTTGGTGACAAACCACGTCCTAAAACACTGTTTGAACCAGGTGAAATGGTTCGTGTTAGTGATGGTCCATTTGCTGACTTTAACGGTGTTGTTGAAGAAGTTGATTACGAGAAAAGTCGCCTGAAAGTGTCTGTTTCTATCTTTGGTCGTGCGACCCCAGTGGAATTAGACTTTAGTCAGGTTGAAAAAGGTTAAACCTTTTTGCTCGCCTTTCTTGCAAAAGGTGGAAAAGTTCACTACAATTTTCCACCTTTCGTTTTGAGTTGTTTTGTCATGAGACAAAGCAAAGTAAATCGGGGAGCCCTAGCCGGGCGATATACCCACATTGAGGAATTAATTAATGGCTAAGAAAGTCCAAGCCTATATCAAACTGCAAGTTGCAGCAGGTATGGCTAATCCAAGTCCACCAGTTGGTCCAGCTCTGGGTCAACAAGGTGTTAACATCATGGAATTCTGTAAAGCATTCAACGCTAAAACTGAAAGCGTAGAAAAAGGTTTACCAATCCCTGTTGTTATTACAGTTTACGCAGACCGTTCTTTCACTTTCGTTACTAAAACTCCTCCAGCAGCGATTCTGCTGAAGAAAGCGGCGGGCGTGAAATCAGGTTCTGGCAAACCGAACAAAGAGAAAGTAGGTAAAGTAACTACTGCTCAAGTTCGTGAAATTGCAGAAACTAAAGCTGCGGATCTGACTGGTGCTGATGTTGAAGCTATGATGCGTTCAATTGAAGGTACTGCTCGTTCCATGGGCCTGGTAGTGGAGGACTAATCTGATGGCTAAACTAACCAAGCGCATGCGCAATATCCGTGAAAAAGTAGATGTAGTGAAACAGTACGAAATCAATGAAGCAGTTGCTTTATTGAAAGAGTTAGCTACAGCTAAATTTGTTGAAAGTGTTGATGTTGCTGTTAACCTCGGCATCGATGCTCGTAAATCAGACCAAAACGTTCGTGGTGCTACTGTTCTGCCACACGGTACTGGTCGTTCAGTTCGCGTTGCTGTATTCGCACAAGGTGCAAATGCAGAAGCTGCTAAAGAAGCTGGTGCAGAATTAGTCGGTATGGATGACTTAGCTGCTAAAGTTAAAGCTGGCGAAATGGACTTTGACGTTGTAATTGCATCTCCAGATGCAATGCGCGTTGTTGGTCAATTAGGCCAAATCCTTGGTCCACGTGGCTTAATGCCAAACCCGAAAGTGGGTACTGTAACACCTAACGTTGCTGAAGCTGTTAAAAATGCTAAAGCTGGTCAGGTTCGTTACCGTAACGACAAAAATGGTATTATCCATACCACTATCGGTAAAGTTGATTTCAACGAAGCTCAGTTGAAAGAAAACTTAGAAGCTCTGCTGGTTGCGCTGAAAAAAGCAAAACCATCTTCAGCTAAAGGCGTTTATATCAAGAAAGTAAGCCTGTCTACCACTATGGGTGCAGGTGTTGCTATTGATCAAGCAAGCTTAAGCGCGACAGTTTAATCCTCGATTAGACTAAAAGTCATAAAAGACTTTACCTTGGCGTCAAATTTGTATAGAATTTGACGCCTTGAGTTTAGCTATGTTGTATTTTGAATGTGAGTCAACATAACTAAATTCCCAAATTCGGTTGGAGTCTGGCCTATCCAGACCCCGTCCAAGACCGCAGGTGTAAGTAATTACTTAATTTTCCTGCGTAGACGGTGAGAGAGCCAAAAAGAATTTTATATTCTGGATTCTGCTCACCGTGTTTTAGCGCTTATTTCCATTGTGGCAATAAGTGATGTGAGTCCCGAGTTTTTACTCGGTTAATCCAGGAGCAAGAAGCTAATGGCACTAAATCTTCAAGACAAACAAGCGATTGTTGCTGAAGTCAGCGAAGTTGCCAAAGGCGCGCTGTCTGCAGTTGTTGCGGATTCCCGTGGTGTAACTGTAGATAAAATGACTGAACTGCGTAAAGCATGTCGTGAAGCTGGTGTTACTGTACGAGTAGTACGTAACACATTGCTACGTCGCGCTGTTGAAGGTACTTCTTATGAAGTGCTGAAAGACGCATTTGTTGGTCCTACCTTGATTGCTTTCTCTTCTGAACACCCGGGCGCTGCAGCTCGTCTGTTCAAAGATTTCGCGAAAGCGAACCCAGCATTCGAGATTAAAGCGGCTGCCTTTGAAGGTGAGTTTATCCCAGGTTCAAACATTGATCGCCTGGCTACACTACCAACTTACGAAGAAGCAATCGCACGCCTGATGTCAACCATGAAAGAAGCCGCTGCCGGCAAACTGGTTCGTACTCTGGCTGCACTGCGCGATCAGAAAGAAGCTGCTTAATAGCCAATTTCCTTCGTTGCTTTACTACGTATAAACTTTTTCTGAATTTTAGGAACAATTGTTATGTCTATCTCTAAAGACGATATCTTAAATGCAGTTGCTGAAATGTCTGTAATGGACGTTGTTGAACTGATCACTATGATGGAAGAAAAATTCGGTGTATCTGCTGCTGCAGCTGTTGCTGTTGCTGCGGGTCCAGCAGAAGCTGCTGAAGAAAAAACTGAATTCGACGTTATCCTGAAAGGTATCGGCGGTAACAAAGTAGCAGTAATCAAAGCAGTACGTGGCGCTACCGGTCTTGGTCTGAAAGAAGCTAAAGACTTAGTAGAATCTGCTCCAGCAGCTCTGAAAGAAGGCGTAAGCAAAGATGATGCTGAAGCTCTGAAGAAAGCTCTGGAAGAAGCAGGTGCTGAGGTTGAAGTTAAGTAATTTAACTTCCCAGAGAGCAGCCTAACGGCTGATGGCTGGTGATTTTTTGGTCACCAGCCTTTTTGCGCTGTAAGGTAAGAGTAGCTTTTTCACACTTTTTTGGCTTCCTCTTTACCTCAATATTTTTTGCTATTGACGACTTAATATACTGTGTTAGCCACTACGATCCACGTTTTTCCAAAAGCTCGGTAGTGTGCGCAATGCAATGAAATGATTTAAGAGTAATAGCAATAAGTATTATGGAAAATTTTATTTTCCTACCTACAAAAAAACAGTGTTAGATGAATGTCGTGTCACCCTTAATAACAAGGGCAGGCAGAGTGGGTCACTTTTCAGCGAGCTGAGGAACCCTATGGTTTACTCCTATACCGAGAAAAAACGTATTCGTAAGGATTTTGGTAAACGTCCACAAGTTCTGGATGTTCCCTATCTCCTTTCTATCCAACTTGACTCGTTCCAGAAGTTTATCGAGCAAGATCCTGATGGTCAAAATGGGCTGGAAGCGGCTTTCCGTTCCGTATTTCCAATCCAAAGCTACAGCGGCAATGCTGAACTGCAATATGTCAGCTACCGCCTTGGCGAGCCTGTTTTTGATGTTAAAGAATGTCAGATCCGTGGTGTAACTTATTCTGCACCATTACGTGTGAAACTGCGTCTGGTCATTTATGAACGTGAAGCCCCAGAAGGCACCGTTAAAGACATCAAAGAACAAGAAGTCTATATGGGTGAAATCCCATTAATGACCGATAATGGTACTTTTGTTATCAATGGTACTGAGCGTGTTATTGTTTCCCAGTTACATCGTAGCCCTGGTGTGTTCTTTGATAGCGATAAAGGTAAAACGCACTCTTCAGGTAAAGTACTGTATAACGCACGTATTATTCCTTATCGTGGTTCATGGTTAGACTTCGAATTCGACCCTAAAGATAATCTTTTTGTCCGTATTGACCGTCGTCGTAAATTACCAGCGACTATCATTTTACGCGCAATGAACTACAGCACCGAAGACATCTTAAATCTGTTCTTCGAGAAAACAACGTTTGAAATCAGTAATAATAAACTGATGATGACGTTAGTTCCTGAGCGTCTGCGTGGTGAAACAGCTTCATTTGATATTGAAGCAAACGGCAAAGTTTATGTCGAAAAAGGTCGCCGTATTACTGCTCGTCATATTCGTCAGTTAGAAAAAGAACAAATTGAGCGCATCGAAGTACCTGTTGAATACATCGCAGGTAAAGTAGTGGCTCGTGACTATATTGATGAAGCGACAGGTGAATTGATTTGTGCTGCTAACATGGAAATCTCTTTAGATGTGTTAGCTCGCTTAAGTCAAGCTGGTCATAAAACCATCGAAACACTGTTTACCAACGATTTAGATCATGGTGCTTATATTTCAGAAACTATCCGCGTCGATCCTACCAACGATCGTTTAAGCGCATTAGTTGAAATCTATCGCATGATGCGTCCTGGTGAACCACCAACTCGCGAAGCGGCAGAAAACTTATTTGAGAACTTATTCTTCTCAGAAGATCGTTATGATCTCTCTGCGGTTGGTCGCATGAAGTTCAACCGCTCTTTAGGTCGCGAAGAAGTTGAAGGTTCTGGCATCTTAAGCCAAGAAGATATCATTGAAGTGATGAAAAAACTGATTGATATCCGTAATGGTAAAGGTGAAGTGGATGATATCGACCACTTAGGTAACCGTCGTATTCGTTCTGTTGGCGAAATGGCTGAAAACCAATTCCGTGTTGGTCTGGTGCGTGTTGAACGTGCAGTTAAAGAGCGTCTATCTTTAGGTGATCTTGATGCATTAATGCCACAAGATATGATCAACGCAAAACCGATTTCTGCTGCAGTTAAAGAGTTCTTTGGCTCTAGCCAGTTATCGCAGTTTATGGATCAGAACAACCCGCTGTCAGAAATTACCCATAAACGTCGTATTTCTGCATTAGGCCCTGGTGGTCTGACTCGTGAACGTGCAGGCTTCGAAGTTCGAGACGTACACCCAACTCACTATGGTCGTGTGTGTCCAATCGAAACACCTGAAGGTCCAAATATCGGTCTGATTAACTCATTATCTGTTTATGCACAGACTAACGAGTACGGATTCTTAGAAACGCCTTACCGTGTTGTAGAAAACAACGCTGTAACAGATGAAATCCACTATCTGTCTGCAATTGAAGAAGGTAACTTCATCATTGCTCAGGCTAACTCCGTATTAGATGATGATGGCCACTTCGTAGAAGAATTAGTAACTTGCCGTCATAAAGGTGAGTCAAGTTTATTTAGTCGTGATCAAGTTCAGTACATGGACGTTTCAACTCAACAGGTTGTTTCTGTCGGTGCTTCACTGATCCCATTCCTTGAACACGATGACGCCAACCGTGCATTGATGGGTGCGAACATGCAACGCCAGGCTGTTCCTACACTTCGTGGTGATAAACCACTGGTAGGTACAGGTATGGAACGTGCTGTAGCGGTTGACTCCGGTGTTACTGCGGTAGCAAAACGTGGTGGTACTGTTCAGTATGTTGATGCTTCTCGTATCGTTATCAAAGTAAACGAAGATGAGACTTATGCTGGTGAAGCAGGCATTGATATTTACAGCTTAACTAAATATACCCGCTCTAACCAAAACACATGTATTAACCAAACACCTTGTGTTTCTTTAGGTGAACCTGTTGAACGTGGTGATGTACTTGCCGATGGTCCATCAACAGACCTTGGTGAACTTGCATTAGGTCAAAACATGCGCGTGGCATTTATGCCATGGAATGGTTATAACTACGAGGACTCCATCCTTGTATCTGAGCGTGTTGTTCAAGAAGACCGTTTCACAACTATCCATATTCAAGAACTTGCTTGTGTGTCTCGTGATACTAAGTTAGGGCCTGAAGAGATCACTGCAGATATTCCTAATGTTGGTGAAGCTGCGTTATCTAAACTGGATGAATCAGGTATCGTTTATATCGGTGCTGAAGTGAAAGGCGGTGATATTCTGGTAGGTAAAGTAACACCGAAAGGTGAAACTCAACTGACTCCAGAAGAGAAACTGCTACGTGCTATCTTCGGTGAAAAAGCATCTGATGTTAAAGATTCTTCTCTGCGTGTTCCTAACGGTGTGTCTGGTACAGTTATTGATGTACAAGTCTTCACCCGTGATGGCGTAGAAAAAGACAAACGTGCATTAGAAATCGAAGAATCGCAATTACGTGAAGTTAAAAAAGACTTAACAGAAGAGTTACGTATCTTTGAAGCGGGTCTTTTTGCACGTATTCGTGGCGTTCTGATTGCCGGCGGTATTGAAGCTGACAAATTAGATAAACTACCTCGTGAACGTTGGTTAGAACTGGGTCTTGCTGATGAAGAGAAGCAAAACCAGTTAGAACAATTAGCTGAACAGTATGATGAACTGAAAGCTGAATTCGCGAAGAAACTGGAAGCTAAGCGTCGTAAGATCACTCAAGGTGATGATTTAGCACCGGGTGTATTGAAGATTGTTAAGGTTTATCTGGCTGTTAAACGTCAGATCCAACCTGGTGATAAGATGGCGGGTCGTCATGGTAACAAGGGTGTTATCTCTAAGATTAACCCAATTGAAGACATGCCATACGATGAAAACGGTAATCCTGTTGACCTCGTACTGAACCCACTGGGTGTACCATCACGTATGAACATTGGTCAGATCCTTGAAACTCACTTGGGTATGGCTGCTAAAGGTATCGGTGATAAAATCAATGCGATGCTGAAACAGCAACAAGAAGTGGCTAAATTACGTGAATTTATCCAGAAAGCTTATGATCTGGGTATGGCACCTCGTCAGAAAGTTGATTTGGACACCTTCAGTGATGAAGAAGTGTTACGTTTGGCTGAAAACCTGAAAAAAGGTATGCCAACTGCAACACCTGTGTTCGATGGTGCAGAAGAGATGGAAATTAAAGAGATGCTGAAATTAGCAGATCTTCCAACTTCTGGTCAGATTACACTTTTCGATGGTCGTACAGGTGAACAATTCGAACGTCCAGTAACTGTAGGTTACATGTACATGCTGAAACTGAACCACTTAGTTGATGACAAGATGCACGCCCGTTCTACCGGTTCGTACAGCTTAGTTACTCAGCAACCTCTTGGTGGTAAAGCACAGTTTGGTGGACAGCGTTTCGGGGAGATGGAAGTATGGGCACTGGAAGCATACGGTGCGGCTTACACGCTACAAGAAATGCTTACTGTTAAGTCGGATGACGTTAACGGTCGTACCAAAATGTACAAAAACATCGTTGATGGTAACCATCAGATGGAACCAGGTATGCCTGAGTCGTTCAACGTATTGTTGAAAGAGATCCGTTCACTGGGTATCAACATCGAATTGGAAGACGAATAACGTATTCCATGAAAGCAGACTGCTAAATATGGCAGTCTGCTAAACAGTGACTACACTGGTTTAAAGGGGTGAATGACAGGGGTCATTTGCCTGGCAGGTCTAACTCCGACAGGAGCCATTTCGTGAAAGACTTATTAAAGTTTCTGAAAGCGCAAACCAAGACCGAAGAGTTTGATGCGATCAAAATTGCTCTGGCATCACCTGATATGATCCGTTCATGGTCATTTGGTGAAGTTAAAAAGCCAGAAACAATTAACTACCGTACGTTCAAACCAGAACGTGACGGCCTTTTCTGTGCCCGTATTTTCGGACCAGTAAAAGATTACGAATGTTTGTGTGGTAAATACAAACGTTTAAAACACCGTGGTGTTATCTGTGAGAAGTGTGGCGTTGAAGTCACACAAACTAAAGTTCGTCGTGAACGTATGGGTCACATCGAATTAGCTTCTCCAGTGGCGCACATCTGGTTCTTGAAATCACTGCCGTCCCGTATCGGTCTGCTGTTGGATATGCCACTGCGCGATATTGAACGTGTACTGTATTTTGAATCTTATGTTGTTGTTGAAGGCGGTATGACCAGCCTTGAACGTGGCCAAATCTTAACAGAAGAGCAATACCTCGATGCATTAGAAGAATTCGGTGATGAATTTGATGCGAAGATGGGTGCTGAAGCTGTTCAGAACTTGTTACAGAGCATGGATCTGGAACAAGAGTGTGAAACGCTACGTGAAGAGTTAAATGAGACTAACTCTGAAACTAAACGTAAGAAACTGACTAAACGTATCAAGTTACTTGAAGCATTCATGCAATCAGGCAATAAACCTGAGTGGATGATCTTAACTGTACTGCCAGTGTTACCACCAGACTTACGTCCACTGGTTCCACTTGATGGTGGTCGTTTTGCGACTTCTGACTTGAACGATTTATATCGTCGCGTTATCAACCGTAATAACCGTTTAAAACGCCTGCTAGATTTAGCAGCTCCAGACATTATCGTACGTAACGAAAAACGTATGTTACAAGAGTCTGTTGATGCGTTATTAGATAACGGTCGTCGCGGTCGTGCAATTACAGGCTCTAACAAACGTCCTCTGAAATCTTTGGCTGATATGATCAAAGGTAAACAAGGTCGTTTCCGTCAAAACCTGTTAGGTAAACGTGTTGACTATTCTGGTCGTTCTGTAATCACCGTTGGTCCATACCTGCGTCTGCATCAGTGTGGTCTGCCGAAAAAAATGGCACTTGAATTATTCAAACCATTTATTTACGGAAAACTGGAAACCCGTGGTTTAGCGACAACAATTAAAGCCGCTAAAAAAATGGTTGAGCGTGAAGAAGCGGTAGTTTGGGATATCTTAGATGAAGTTATCCGTGAACACCCAGTTATGCTAAACCGTGCACCGACACTTCACCGTTTAGGTATACAGGCGTTTGAACCAATCCTGATTGAAGGTAAAGCTATTCAGTTACACCCACTCGTTTGTGCGGCATATAACGCCGACTTCGATGGTGACCAAATGGCGGTTCACGTTCCATTGACATTAGAAGCGCAGTTAGAAGCTCGCGCGTTGATGATGTCAACTAACAATATTCTGTCTCCAGCAAGTGGTGACCCAATTATCGTTCCTTCACAGGACGTGGTATTAGGTCTTTACTACATGACTCGTGATTGCATCAATGCCAAAGGTGAAGGCATGGTGTTAAGTGGTCCAAAAGAAGCTGAACGCGTTTATCGCGCAGGTTTAGCCTCTTTACACGCGCGTGTTAAAGTACGTATCACTGAAGAGATCAAAGATGGCGAAGGTAATATCACCACTGAAACTAGCTTAAAAGACACTACAGTTGGTCGTGCTATTTTATGGATGATTGTACCAAAAGGCCTACCTTACGCACTGGTTAACCAACCATTAGGTAAAAAAGCTATTTCTAAAATGCTGAATACCTGCTACCGCGTAATGGGCTTAAAGCCAACAGTTATTTTTGCTGACCAAATCATGTATACCGGTTTTGCTTACGCAGCACGTTCTGGTGCTTCAGTAGGTATCGATGACATGGTTATCCCTGCGAAAAAAGCAGAGATTATTGCCGAGGCAGAAGCAGAAGTTGCAGAAATTCAGGAACAGTTCCAATCCGGTCTGGTAACAGCGGGTGAACGTTACAACAAAGTCATCGATATTTGGGCTGCTGCGAATGAACGCGTCGCTAAAGCGATGATGGAAAATCTGTCTACAGAAACTGTGATCAACCGTGATGGTGAAGAAGAACAACAAGTTTCCTTCAACAGCATCTTTATGATGGCTGACTCCGGTGCTCGTGGTTCTGCAGCTCAGATCCGTCAGTTAGCGGGTATGCGTGGTCTGATGGCTAAGCCAGATGGCTCCATTATCGAAACCCCAATCACTGCGAACTTCCGTGAAGGTCTGAACGTACTCCAGTACTTCATCTCAACCCACGGTGCTCGTAAAGGTTTGGCGGATACCGCACTGAAAACAGCAAACTCCGGTTACTTGACTCGTCGTTTAGTTGACGTTGCACAAGACCTTGTCGTAACAGAAAGCGACTGTGGTACAACCGAAGGTGTGATGATGACTCCGGTCATTGAAGGTGGAGATGTTAAAGAGCCACTGCGTGAGCGTGTATTAGGACGGGTAACGGCAGAAGATATCCTGAAACCAGGTACTGCAGATATCCTTGTTCCACGTAATACGCTGTTAAACGAAAAACTGTGTGATCTGTTAGAAGAAAACTCAGTAGACAGCGTTAAAGTTCGTTCAGTTGTAACCTGTGACACAGACTTTGGTGTATGTGCTAAATGTTATGGTCGTGACCTTGCTCGTGGTCATATCATCAACAAAGGTGAAGCTATCGGTGTTATCGCAGCACAGTCAATCGGTGAGCCTGGTACACAGTTAACGATGCGTACGTTCCACATCGGTGGTGCGGCATCCCGTGCGGCAGCAGAATCAAGCATTCAGGTACGTAATAAAGGTACACTGAAATTGATCAATGCGAAATTTATCACCAACACTGCTGGTAAGTTAGTGATTACTTCTCGTAATACAGAATTACGTCTGATTGACGAATTCGGTCGTACGAAAGAAAGCTATAAAGTACCTTATGGTGCTCAATTATCGAAAGGTGATGGCGAAGCTGTAAACGGTGGCGAAACAGTTGCTAACTGGGATCCACATACCATGCCTGTGGTGAGTGAAGTTTCTGGTATTATCCGTTTTGCTGACATGGTTGATGGTCAAACCATTACTCGTCAAACGGATGAATTAACCGGTCTTTCTTCACTGGTTGTTCTGGATACTGCAGAGCGTACTGGTAGCGGTAAAGATTTACGTCCAGCATTGCGCATCACCGATGCACAAGGTAATGATGTATTAATCCCGAATACAGATATGCCGGCACAGTACTTCCTACCAGGTAAAGCTATCGTTCAATTAGATGATGGCGTTGCTATTAATGCGGGTGATACGTTAGCACGTATTCCTCAAGAATCTGGTGGTACTAAAGATATTACCGGTGGTCTACCACGCGTTGCTGACTTGTTTGAAGCTCGTCGTCCGAAAGAGCCTGCAATCCTTGCTGAAATCAGCGGTATTGTTTCTTTCGGTAAAGAAACGAAAGGTAAACGTCGCTTAGTTATTTCTCCATTAGATGGTAGCGATGCATACGAAGAGATGATCCCTAAATGGCGTCAACTTAACGTATTTGAAGGTGAGGTTGTGGAACGCGGTGATGTTATCTCCGATGGTCCAGAATCACCACATGACATTCTGCGCTTACGTGGTGTTCATGCGGTTACTCGCTATATCACTAATGAAGTACAGGAAGTTTACCGTTTACAAGGGGTTAAGATTAACGATAAACACATTGAAGTTATCGTTCGTCAGATGCTACGTAAAGTGACTATCGAAAATGCCGGTAGCTCTGAATTCCTTGAAGGTGAACAAGTTGAATACGCTCGTGTTAAAGTTTCGAACCGTATTTTAGAAGAAGAAGGTAAAGTACCAGCAACATACTCTCGTGACCTATTAGGTATTACGAAAGCATCACTGGCTACTGAGTCTTTCATCTCTGCGGCATCGTTCCAAGAAACAACACGCGTACTGACTGAAGCTGCTGTTGCAGGTAAACGTGACGAATTACGTGGTTTAAAAGAAAACGTTATTGTGGGTCGTCTGATCCCTGCAGGTACTGGTTTTGCGTACCATCAGGATCGTATCCAACGTCGTCAACAACAACTGCCAACGGATGAAACTGAAGCAACAATCAGTGCAGATGAAGCTTCTGCTAACTTAGCAGAATTGCTGAATGCGGGTTTCGGCGGTTCATCAAATAACTAATTGATACTGCATTAGTTTTAAATATAAATACCCTCGATAGTTATCGAGGGTATTTTTTTGCTCTTTTTTATACTTGTATAGGTAAGTTAAATAATTAAGTTTATATTTTTCAGATATTTATGATAAACTTTTACTAAGTAAAAGGTCATTTTTTTCTGTAAGCTGGCGGTCCACATTTAGCACGGAGTCAGCGATGAATAAACCTCTTTTAATTTCTTCTCATGATGCTGCATTCAAACGCTTCATGATGAATATCAGTAATGCTAAGGATTTCTTTTTTATCCATTTATCAGATGAATTAAAAAGCTATTGTGATTTTTCAACTTTAAAGCTACAAAATTCCTCTTTTATCGATATTAAATTACGTTCTCGTATGTCAGATATTCTCTACTCAGTGAAAACCAAAACGGGGAATATCTCAATTTATTTCTTAATTGAGCACCAATCTCGACCAGATAAAATGATCGCTTGGCGTATGATGCACTATGCGTTTTGCACGATGAATCAGCATCTACAGCAAGGTTACACATCTTTGCCATTGGTTGTTCCTATCTTGTTTTATCATGGCAAACGCAAGCCTTATCCTTTTTCTGTCAATTGGTTAGATTGTTTTCCGCTTTCTACATTGGCAAATCAACTCTATCTTAATAATTTTGCATTAATTGATTTGAATTCAATTGATGATGAAATTTTATTAACACATAGAAAAGCCGCTGTAATGGAAATTGCAATGAAACATGTGAACAGTTGCGATGATCTTGATAAGTTAGCGATGCTTCTCTCAAAAGCGATAAATCAGAAAAACTGCAGTGATGAAGACACTATCGCTGTTGTACAATATTTATTCTCAATTATGGACGCGGCGGATTTTGAATCCATCATAAATAAGATAGCTGAACAAGTAGATAATCATAGAGAGACGATTATGAATATTGCATGGCGGTTAGAAAATAAAGGATTTAAATTAGGAAAAATGGAGGGGATAGAGATAGGTAAAAATGAAGGTATAGAGATAGGTAAAAATGAAGGTATAGAAATAGGTAAAAAGATAGTACAAATACAATTAGCAAAAAACTTATTAAAAGAAAATGTTGAGTTGGAATTTATTGAACGAATAACTGGTTTAAGTATACAAGAACTTAAAATATTGCTTTTAACTTAATGAAATAGTTAGTTAACTTAATCTTTTTAAGAAAAATTTATTGTTATATCTAACGTATTGATATTATTTTTTATTATTTATTACTATGTGTTATGTAATAAAACCGCGATTATATTTATTAAAAAAATAAATTAAAACGCGGTATTATTTTATCTCTATTAACGACCTAAATAGTTATCCCAATCTTTCCATACAGGCTGTAATCCTCGTGTTTTTAGGGCATTAATTACATCACTGACATGACGATTATCATTAGGTGAAAATTGCTCTAACTCCTCATGGCTATCAGAATAACCACCGGGCTGAGTTTTAGAGCCAGCGCTGATATTATTGATGGCTAAAGGTACTGTATTATCGCGAAAGTAAGGCGATTCACGTGTTGAAAGGGAAAGCTCAACATCGGGGGCTAAAATACGAAAAGCACAAATCAACTGAACTAATTCTGCTTCACTCATTACCGATGCAGGATTAAGCCCACCAGCACATGGGCGTAGACGAGGAAAGGAGATAGAGTAACGACTTTTCCAGTAACGTTTTTGTAAAAATAGCAGATGCTCAGCCACCATATAACAATCGGTACGCCATCTGTCAGATAAACCAATTAGTGCACCTAAACCAATTTTATCAATGCCGGCTTGCCCTAATCTATCAGGGGTTTGTAACCGCCAATGAAAATCTTGTTTTTTTCCTCTTAGATGATGCAACTGATAAGTGGGTTCATGATAGGTTTCTTGATAAACCATTACACCATCAATACCGAGCGTTTTTAATTCAGCATACTCATTGGTCGCCAGAGGTTGTACTTCCATCATTAATAAACTGAACTGCTGGCGAATAAGCGGTATATATTGACGGAAATAATCCATACCAACTTTTCTTTGATGCTCTCCTGTAACGAGTAGCAGGCTATCAAAACCTAATTGCCGAATGCTATGACATTCAGCAAGGATTTCGTCTTCATTTAATGTTTTGCGCTTGATGGCATTACTCATTGAAAAACCACAATAAGTGCAATCATTAGCACATAAATTAGAGAGGTACAGTGGAACATATAAACCGACAACATTACCAAAACGTTGTCGAGTTAGTTGCTGGGCGCGTTGTGCCATTGGCTCTAAATAATGTCGGCCAGCAGGGGAGATCAGCGCCATAAAATCATCAAGAGTTAAAGTATGATGAGATAAAGCAGTTTCAACATCTTCACAAGTTTTACTATTCAGTCTTAACGTGATGTCATCCCAATCTAATTGTTGCCAATAATCAGAAAATGTTTTCATTAGAAAGCCTCTAAATATTGGGTTAATGGGCTAGAGGCTTGTGCTTGCATATGTGTTATTGAAGTCGGTACAGCCAGTCCAGATTGTCGAGCAAGCTCTCCAGCATCAATTGCAGCTTTAAAAGCTTGAGCCATTAAAACTGGATTTTTAGCTACGGCTATGGCGGTATTGACGAGTACAGCATCCGCACCCAATTCTAAAGCTTCAAGAGCATGGCTTGGTGCGCCAATACCAGCGTCAACAACAACGGGTATTGAGGTTTGTTCAATAATAATCCGCAAAAAATCGCGAGTTTGTAAACCCTGATTGGAACCAATAGGTGAACCTAACGGCATTACAGCTGCGCATCCTACCTCTTCTAAGCGACGGCATAATACCGGATCAGCACTGCAATAAGGTAAAACCACAAAACCTTCTTTAACGAGAAGTTCAGCCGCCTTAAGTGTTTCTATTGGATCAGGAAGTAGGTATTTGGTATCAGGATGAATTTCTAATTTGATCCAATGGGTATCAAAGGCCTCTTTTGCTAATCGTGCAGCAAAAACGGCTTCTTGTGCTGTTTTTGCACCAGAAGTATTAGGTAATAATTTTATCCCTAATGATTTAAGAGGGGCGATTAGATCATCATTGCCATTTTTTAAATCAACACGCTTCATTGCCATTGTGACTAATTGGCTACCAGAGGCTTTAATGGCTTCAGCCATGAGTGTTGGTGTCGCAAATTTACCTGTACCAGTAAATAACCTTGATGTGAATGTAGTATCAGCAATTTTCAACATATCAGCCTCCCGCAATTGCTTGAAAGAGAAGAATTGTGTCACCCTCATTGATCATTTGTGTATTCCAGTTTTCACGTGGAATAATGATGTCATTGATAGCGAGTGCCACCCCCATAGAAGGTTGTTTTAACTCAATAAGGAGCTGGCTTATCGTGACAGGCATATCCAGAGAATAACGTTCGTCATTTACGGTAATATTCATGCTAACCCTCGACAAACAGGACAGTTTTTTGATGGTGTTAAGCGCAAGGTGCTCCAATTTTGTTTTCTACCATCGAACAGACGTAGTTTTCCACTTAACGTACTTGGTAAACCTGCAAGTAACTTAATTGCTTCAAGTGCCTGCAGAGTACCAATGACCCCTACAACGGGGCCTAGAATTCCAGCTGTTTGGCAATTGCGTTGTGGCTCTTTGTTATCAGGATAGAGACAGTGGTAACAACCATGAATAAAAGGGGGCTCAAACACGATCAGCTGACCACTAAATCCAACGGCACTGCCACTAATAAGCGGTATTTGTTGTTTAACACAGATACGATTGATTGCTTGGCGAGTGCTCATGTTATCAGTGCAATCTAAAACTAAATCGATGTTTTGAAGCAACGTAGAGAGAAAATCATCATTAACACGTTGTTTATAGGTGGTGATTTTAATGTCAGGATTTAAGGCAAGTAGAGCCTGTTTGGCGATGTCTGATTTTGCATCCGGGATATCTTGAGTGCGATAGAGAATTTGACGCTGTAAATTCGAGACATGCAAATTATCATCATCGACTAAAATAAGTTCACCCACTCCTGCACCTGCTAGATAAAGTGATGCTGGAGAGCCTAACCCACCTAAGCCAATAATTAATACTCTGGCTTGCTGTATTTTGGTTTGCCCTTCTAAGCCTATATCTTCTAACATCACTTGTCGGCTATAACGCATAAAATCATTATCATTTAGCATGATGGTTTTCCCTCTACTAATTCTAATAATTTAAGTGTTACCTGTTGCCAGTCTGATGCCTTTGTTATTGCACTCACTAAAGCAACTCCACCAACGCCAGTTGCTACGACATCAGAGACTTTTTCTAGAGAGATCCCGCCAATAGCAACGGTTGGAAAATCATGAGTTTGTTTTACTTGATACTTGAGTGCTCTTAAACCTTGTGGCTTTGATGGCATATCTTTCGTCGTCGTTGGAAATATATGCCCTAAAGCAATATAAGAGGGAAGTAACCTTTTTGCTCTTTGTAGTTCAGTGTCATTATGGGTGGAAATACCAAGGCATAAACCTGACTGTTTAATAGCATCAAGATCGGCAATGTCGAGATCTTCTTGTCCAAGATGAACACCATAAGCGTGATGTTTAATGGCGAGTTGCCAATAATCATTGATAAATAATCTTGCGTTATACTCACGGCCTAATTTGATTGCAGTGATTATATCTTGTTCAACATCTTTGGGCTGTTTATCTTTGATGCGCAATTGGATCGTTGTTACACCTATTTTCAACAGGCGCTCAATCCATTCAATAGAATCGACAACAGGGTAAAGCCCCAACTTTTTTTCGGTTGGGGCAAAAGCCGAATTAGAGGATCTGTTCATTATCAGCTACCTCGGAACTGGCTATTTCTGCACTGTGGTATAGTTCGCTACCATGGGCTTTAAAGGCTTGTGACATTTGCTCCATACCTGCTGCATAATCACGCACTTCTTGTGTTATCTTCATTGAGCAGAATTTAGGTCCACACATAGAGCAGAAGTGAGCGACTTTCCCCGATGCTTGAGGTAAGGTTTCATCGTGATATTGACGGGCAGTTTCAGGATCAAGTGCTAGATTAAATTGATCTTCCCATCGAAACTCAAAACGGGCTTTAGACATGGCGTTATCACGAATTTGCGCGCCGGGATGTCCTTTGGCAAGATCAGCAGCATGGGCGGCGATTTTATAAGTAATAAGACCTTGTTTCACATCTTCTTTATTGGGGAGTCCGAGATGCTCTTTCGGAGTGACATAACAGAGCATGGCACAGCCAAACCAGCCAATCATTGCAGCGCCAATACCGGAAGTAAAATGATCGTAGCCCGGTGCTATATCAGTTGTTAGAGGGCCTAATGTATAGAAGGGGGCTTCATGACAATGCTCTAGTTCTTCCGTCATATTGCGACGTATCATCTGCATTGGTACATGACCTGGGCCTTCAATCATGACTTGTACATCATATTCCCAAGCAATCTTTGTTAATTCACCCAAGGTATGTAATTCAGCGAACTGTGCTTCATCGTTAGCATCTTGGATAGAGCCGGGTCTTAGACCATCACCTAATGATAATGAAACATCATAAGCGGTGCAGATTTCGCAAATCTCCCGGAAGTGGGTATAGAGGAAATTCTCTTTATGGTGTGATAAACACCACTTCGCCATAATTGATCCACCACGAGAGACAATGCCCGTTAAACGTTTTGCGGTCATAGGAACATAGCGTAATAGGACACCTGCATGGATAGTGAAGTAATCTACCCCTTGTTCCGCTTGTTCTAATAAAGTATCACGGAACATTTCCCAAGTGAGATCTTCTGCAATACCGTTAACTTTTTCGAGAGCTTGATAAATAGGAACAGTACCAATAGGGACTGGGCTATTACGGATGATCCATTCACGTGTTTCGTGGATATAACGTCCAGTTGACAGATCCATTACCGTATCGGCCCCCCAACGTGTTGACCAAATCAGTTTTTCTACTTCTTCTTCGATAGATGAGGTAACCGAAGAGTTGCCGATATTAGCATTCACCTTAACTAAGAAATTACGGCCAATAATCATCGGCTCAGATTCTGGGTGATTGATATTGGCAGGAATAATGGCACGGCCGGCGGCAACTTCTTGGCGTACAAACTCAGGCGTAATATTGTCAGGTAAATGTGCACCAAAGCTAAATCCGGCATGTTGTTGGCGTAATACTTCGCTACGAATACGTTCTCGCCCCATATTTTCTCGAATGGCAATAAATTCCATTTCTGGCGTAATAATACCTTTGCGAGCGTAATGTAATTGCGTCACTCTCTTATTATTTAGCGCTTTTCTAGGGCTGGGTTTTAACGGAAAGCGTAGATGTTCTAATCCTGCATCAGTAAGGCGTTGTTGAGTGAAATCAGAACTTAAGTGTGAAAGAGGTTCGGTATCATTACGCGCATCAATCCATGGTTGGCGAATTTTTTTTAAGCCAAGATTAACGTCAAGTTGAGAAGTTGGATCACCATAAGGCCCTGAAGTGTCATAGACTGGAATAGGTTCATTCTCTTCAAAAATAGGATCTTCTTTTGAGCCACCGATTAGGGTCTTATCAAGTTGGATCTCACGCATTGGCACTTGAATATCTGAACGAGTACCAGTGATGTAAATACGTTTTGAATTGGGAAAATTAATACCTTGAATAGTGCTAATAAAGGATTGCGCTGCATCGCGTTGTTCTTTACGTGGGCGCTGTTTATTCGCAGTGGGCGAAACATCTTTAATAGAGATAGTTTGATTTTTGGACATAGCATTTCCTAATAAATATCAATCAAGCACAAGGCTTGTCGGGTGAATATTGAGAAAAATGCTTGTCTGGAGGTCGCAGGGAGTATCGACAGATAAGAGTGTAAAAAATAGACACAATGAAGCTATCTAAAGGTCGAATGACTCTTGTTCCCTTCGCGGGTATTAGCCCGATCAGGTTCCGCGGATCCCGAATTAACGGTCTCAGCCTGTGTTTAAAATAGCCTTATAAACACTAGGCACTCCGACAAGAATGCCCACAGTATATTAAAGATCTTAAAAACTACAAGCCCGATAATGATTATTTATTTAACTGCCAGTAGCACTGTTGCCATTCTTTTTCTGTTGCTATTTGGCTTAATCTTTCATCGGCGTTAATGGTGATAACCTCATTTGCTTGATAGCATAAAGGGAGATCGTTGGCTGAGTCAGTATAGAAATAAATATAAGAATTATTAATGTTGTTTTGTTCTTTCCACTGATTGAGTCGAGTGACTTTACCCTCTCTAAAGGTAGGAATACCCTCAATATGGCCTGTATAATGATTATTTTTTATCTGCATATCAATGCCCATAGAAATATCAGCATTAAGTTGTTTTGCAATCGCATGTACCAGAAAAGACATAGTTGCAGAGATAATGATAACGGGGATATTTTGTTGTCGGTATCGGTTTATGGTATTAATGCCTTGGGGATAGAGCAATGGCTTGATTATGGTATGAGTAAAATCAGTAACCCATTGATTTATTTCTTCGATGCCATACTGATTAAAATAAGATAAATGTTGGTGTAAGTACTGATTTATATTGAGCCTTTCTGCGTAATAGTCAGCGATCATTTGTTTATCTAAAGCTAAAAAAGCAGGATCAGTGACTCTCTTTTTCTCCCACAAGTAATTTGTCCATAAACAGCTAGAATCTCCGGCTAACAGTGTTTCATCTAAATCAAAAATAGCGATCTTATGTTTCGTTATATTTGTCATTCGAGTGAACCTTATTTATAAATATAATTTATATTTTTACCATGGAGGTATAGATGAATTTTGGCGTAGCGACATAATTCATTGAGCGGCTCTTGTGAAAGAGAGTATCCTCTATTGTATATCATTAACTAAGATAGAATTATTACTATGCATTTATATACGCTAACAGGTGGTGAAAAAGGCTGGTGGACAGTCAGCCTAGGCGGCCGAGTTTGGTTACCCAAAGGTGAACTTCCATTTGGTTTAGCAACAGATTGGGGACTTGTGGGTAAACAAGCCAAAATTGTTGGGGAATGGCAAGGAGAAAATGTCTGGCTGATTTATGACAAAATGGAAAGCGATATGTGTTCACCAAGGCTTATCGCATCTCAACAAGATGAAAAGTTATTTAAATTAGTCGGTCGTGGTGTTCAACTTGCTGAATTTTATCGTTCTCATCGGTTTTGTGGCTATTGTGGGGCTAAAATGCGCCATAGTGAGAGTGAATGGGCATGTTTATGTGATAACTGTCATGAGCGTTATTACCCACAAATAGCACCTTGTATTATTGTTGGTATTCGTAATAAAGATAAAATTCTATTAGCACACCACGTTAGGCATAAACATTCACCACTCTACACCGTTTTAGCTGGTTTTGTTGAAGTAGGGGAAAGCTTAGAAGATGCGGTAGCTCGCGAAGTTTTTGAAGAAAGTCATATTCATATTCGCAATATTCGTTATGTTTCTTCACAACCATGGCCTTTCCCTCATTCTCTTATGATGGGTTTTCTTGCCGATTATGCAGGGGGAGAATTACGACATGATCCTTCGGAATTAATCAGTGCAGCATGGTATCGCTATGATGAGTTACCACAAATACCACCTTCTGATACTATTGCGCGACGTTTAATAGAAGATACGATAGCGAATATTAGACAAGATGAAGAAAATAGCTAAATAAAGGTGTTGCCTGCCAACTGTTATTTTTCCAACATGTTACACTACACGCTATTTTGCGGCCCTATTACTATTAATGGAGTTAGACATGAGTGAGTTGAAAAACGACCGCTATTTACGTGCGCTGTTGCGCCAACCTGTTGATGTCACCCCTGTTTGGATGATGCGTCAGGCAGGCAGATACCTTCCTGAATACAAGGAAACACGAGCACAGGCGGGAGACTTCATCTCATTGTGCAAAAATACCGAATTGGCATGCGAAGTTACCTTACAGCCTTTAAGACGTTTTCCTTTAGATGCCGCTATCCTATTTTCTGATATTTTAACTATCCCTGATGCGATGGGATTAGGTTTGTATTTTGAAACAGGGGAAGGTCCTCGTTTTAAAACACCGATAAATAGCCTTGATGATATAAAAAAATTACCTATTCCCGATCCGGAAGATGAACTAGGTTATGTCATGAATGCGGTACGTGCTATTCGTCATGCATTGCAAGGTAATGTGCCATTAATTGGTTTTTCAGGTAGTCCATGGACACTAGCTACTTATATGATTGAAGGTGGAAGTAGTAAGGCGTTCACAAAAATTAAAAAAATGATGTATAGCGAGCCACAAGCTCTGCATCTATTACTGGATAAACTGGCGGATAGCGTTATCCTTTATTTGAATGCTCAGATTAAAGCAGGGGCACAATCCATCATGATCTTCGATACATGGGGAGGTGTGCTAACAGGACGCGATTATCAATTGTTCTCATTACAATACATGCATAAGATTGTTGATGGTCTTATTCGTGAAAATGAGGGCAGAAAAGTTCCGGTCACCTTATTTACTAAAGGTGGTGGGCGTTGGTTAGAAGCGATGGCAGCCACAGGTTGTGATGCATTAGGACTTGATTGGACGATTGATATCGAAGATGCTCGCCGTCGAGTCGGTGATAAGGTTGCCTTACAAGGTAATATGGATCCTTCTATGTTGTATGCGCCACCAGCAAGAATAGAACAAGAAGTCGCTACGATTTTAGCTGGCTTTGGCAAAGGTACTGGTCATGTCTTTAATCTTGGGCACGGTATTCATCAAGATGTTCCACCAGCGCATGCTGGAGCATTTATTGATGCGGTTCACCGTCTATCGAAGCCTTATCATCAGGATAATGATTAATACTCAGCAATTACGTCAAGAGCAGACAGAGAAAGCTCAACAGATTATCTTAACCGACCAATTTATGGCACCAACTTATATTGCAGGTGCTGATGTCGGATTTGAAAATAGCGGTGCGGTCACTCGTGCCGCTATTGTTGTTATGCATTATCCCTCCTTTGAAATTGTTGAATATCAAATAGCCCGTATTGCAACATTACTACCTTATATTCCCGGACTCCTTTCATTCCGTGAGTGTCCCGCGTTATTAGAAGCTTGGCAGGGCATCAAGCAAAAACCGCAACTTGTTTTTGTTGATGGTCAAGGGATCGCACATCCTAGACGGTTAGGGGTGGCAAGTCATTTTGGACTCTTAGCCGATATTCCAACCATCGGTGTGGCAAAAAGTCGTTTATGTGGTGATGATAAAAAATTAGACGACGATGTAGGAAGTACGGAAAAATTAATGGATAAGAATGAGCAGTTAGGTTGGATTTATCGTAGTAAAAAAAGATGTAAACCTTTATATATTTCTCCAGGCTATAAAGTGAGTATGGAGAGTGCATTAGCGTGGGTAAAACGCTGTATAAATGGATATCGATTACCTGAACCGACTCGTTGGGCCGATGGTATTGCCTCAAATAGGCGATTATTTGAGCAATTGAATAAGAATAAGCTCTAAATCGGCGGTAAATATGTGGATATTTTCAATTTTCAGGTAAACTGCGGCTAAGTTAAGAAAATGAGTAATCACTAATGTTGAAGAACCCAATCCATTTACGTTTAGAAAAGCTTGAAAGTTGGCAACACTTAACGTTTATGGCGTGCCTGTGTGAGAGAATGTATCCAAATTATCAGGTATTTTGTCGCGAAACAGGATTTACTGATCCAACCCTGTATCGTCGTATTCTCGATCTAGTTTGGGAAACTTTAACGGTAAAAGATGCGAAGGTGAATTTTGATTCTCAATTAGAGAAATTAGAAGAAGCTATTCCTGATGCATCTCAGTTTGATATTTATGGTGTCTATCCTGCAATCGACGCCTGTGTGGCACTGAGTGAGCTTATTCATTCTCGTTTAAGTGGTGAGTCACTCAGTCATGCTATTGAAGTGAGCAAAATTTCGGTTGGAACTGTTGCTACACTTGAAATGACACAAGCAGAAAGAGAAATGTCTGAAGAAGAATTAAAATCTCTTGCTGCGGTCACTGAAGAGTTCGATATTCAATGGGAAATTTATCGCCTACTTGTTGAGTGCGAAGAAAGAGATATTGAACTAATAAAAGGTCTGCGTACAGACCTGCGCGAATCTGGAATGAGCAATATCGGTATAGAATTAACGCACTAAATCAGAAAAACGTGATTTAGTGCTTGAAAAGCGACGTTTAAAGACTTCACATTACCCCCGTGTATGTTCTACATTGGGTACGAAAAGAAGTGGCTCAGGTGTTTTGCTTAACTGACTCTCTAAAAAAGATGAATTAAGTTTTTTCACCAGATGTTTTTCAAACGATAAAACATACTTTAAGGACTATTTTATGAACAAAGCTGAATTAACCGAATCAGTTGCTGAAAAAGCGGATCTGACAAAAACTCAGGCAAAAGCTGCTATTGAAGCGTTTATCGACTCAGTAACAGGTGCTCTGAAAGAAGGTGATTCTGTCCAGTTAGTTGGTTTCGGTACATTCAAAGTGAATCACCGTGCAGAGCGTACTGGTCGTAACCCTCAAACTGGCAAAGAAATTAAAATTGCAGCAGCTAACGTTCCTGCATTTACTGCCGGTAAAGCACTGAAAGACGCAGTAAAATAATTCCTTTGAACGGAATGAACAATAGAGGGGGAGTTGCTCCCCTTTTGTTGAGACGACAGGGGCTGTTAGCAATAGGGTTCTCTTTTTTGCTCAGCGCCTGCTCTTCTTCTCCACAACTACCCGAATTTTCTGCAACGGGCTATATTGCAGATGAAGGGGTTGTGCGGCTTTGGCGTTTAAATAACAAAACATCAGAGCCTCAAGTGATTATGAGTGTCTATAGCTTTTATCAAAAGCCTGAAACTGTTGTCACTTTTTATGAGTACCGCCAAAATAGATTATGGCAAATTCGCAGTGAAATCGTTAATCCCTCCCATCCTTCCTCTTGGCATTTACGTTTAAATAAACGTGGCGAAGTTATCTTTATGCAACAAGAGTATCAAGGACAAAAGCGCCCATTAACAGAAGATGAACGTTTAAAAATGGTATTTGCAGCCAGTCGAGAACGAGAGATCAGTAAGGCATTGGCGATAGGTCAGGTAAAGTTAGTTCAAGGAACCTGGTATCAAGATACATTGACAACATGTGCGGGTGAAAAAGTGAATGTATCATTTGAAGCACCAGAACAACGTTGGCTAAAACGTAGAACACAGCATCTAACTCGTCCCGCTTATGTTGCTTGGCTGGATTCCCCCGAAGGTAACCAGTTGTTAATGGTTGCAGAACACGATTTTTGTAAATGGGAACCAACAAAAGAGAGTTTGTGATCACTCCCTTTTGCTGTTTTAACTTACTTTTTTAAACGCGCAATGGCACGATAGCCGATATCATGGCGATAGAAACAGCCATACCAGTGAATACTTTTGGCTAAAGCATAGGCATTCTTTTGAGCTTGTTCGATATCTTCCCCTAAAGCAGTTGCACATAATACTCGGCCTCCTGCTGTAACAACTTCACCTTGAACCGTTAATTTTGTTCCTGCTTGAAATACCTTAGCTGTTGAAGAAGATGTTGCTGTTAGTCCCTCAATAATATCATTTTGGCGGTAGTTATCAGGATAGCCACCGGCGGCCATTACAACACCTAAAGCGGGGCGGGGATCCCAAATGGAGTCTTTACCGGCTAGTTCGCCTTTTGCACCCGCTAAACAGAGATCAACTAAGTCTGATTGCATGCGCATCATAATAGGTTGCGTTTCCGGATCGCCAAAACGGCAGTTAAACTCAATGACTTTGGCAATACCTTGCTTATCAATCATTAAGCCTGCATAAAGAAAACCTTGATAGCGATGTCCTTCGGCAGCCATGCCTTTGACAGTTGGATAAATGATGTTATCCATGACTTGCTGGTGGATTTCAGGAGTAACAACCGGTGCAGGAGAATAAGCCCCCATTCCGCCGGTGTTTGGGCCTGAGTCACCATCACCGACGCGCTTATGATCTTGACTTGTTGCCATTGGAAGTACATTTTCACCATCCACCATAACAATAAAACTGGCTTCTTCTCCATCAAGAAATTCTTCAATAACAATACGGTGTCCTGCATCACCAAAAGCATTACCTGCTAACATATCTTTTATCGCATTTTCTGCTTCGGTATGTGTCATGGCAACAATGACACCTTTACCCGCAGCTAGGCCATCCGCTTTAATCACAATAGGTGTGCCAACTTTATGGAGATATTCAAGTGCAGGCGCTATTTCAGTAAAGTTTTGATAAGCTGCCGTTGGGATATGATGGCGGGCTAAAAAATCTTTTGTAAATGCTTTCGAACCTTCTAGTTGTGCCGCACCTTTGGTGGGGCCAAAAATCATGAGCCCCGCTTGTTTGAACGCATCTACTACACCAATTACCAATGGTGCCTCAGGCCCCACAATGGTTAAATCAATGTGATTTTGTTGGGCAAATGCAACTAATGCGGCAATATCAGTGGCACTAATATCGACGTTTTGTACGCCATGTTCTAATGCTGTTCCTGCATTACCAGGGGCAACAAACACTTGGGTTGCTAAAGGAGATTGCGCTGCTTTCCAAGCTAGTGCATGTTCACGACCACCATTACCAATGATTAAAATTTTCATAGCAATCCCTTATTAATGGCGGAAATGACGCATGTTAGTAAAAATCATCGCGATATTGTGTTCATTAGCTGCAGCAATTACTTCATCATCACGAATAGAACCACCTGGCTGAATAACACAAGTTACACCGGCCATAGCTGCCGCATCAATACCATCTCTAAAGGGAAAGAATGCATCAGATGCCATGGCGCAACCTGCTACTTCTAAACCTTCATCAGCCGCTTTAATCCCTGCTATTTTAGCAGAATAGACACGGCTCATTTGGCCCGCACCGATGCCAATCGTCATGTCATTTTTGGCATACACAATTGCGTTGGATTTCACAAATTTTGCAACTTTCCAGCAAAATAGCGCATCTTTCCATTCTCGTTCACTAGGCTGGCGTTGCGTGACAACCCTTAGGTTTTCTTCTTTAACCATACCTAAATCACGATCTTGTACTAATAAGCCTCCGTTAACCCGTTTGAAATCAAGTGCAGGTTTAGCTTCTTGCCATTCACCACAGGCTAATACACGAACATTAGGTTTGGTTGCTAAAATAGGTAGAGCATCTTCATTAATAGAAGGCGCGATAATGACTTCGACAAATTGACGCTCTATAACGGCACTTGCTGTTTTTGCATCTAAGCTTCTATTGAAAGCGATAATACCGCCAAATGCAGAAGTTGGATCAGTTTTAAATGCATTGTCATATGCTTGTGTGAGGGTGTCCGCAATAGCAACGCCACAAGGGTTTGCATGTTTCACGATAACACAAGCTGGTTCGGAAAATGATTTCACGCATTCCAATGCAGCATCAGTATCGGCAATATTGTTATAAGAGAGTGCTTTACCTTGTAATTGATTTGCTGTTGCGATAGAGGCTTCTTCAATATTCTCTTCTATATAGAAAGCCGCTTGCTGATGAGCATTCTCACCATAACGCATATCTTGTTTCTTTATATAGTTAAGATTTAAGGTACGAGGGAAGGTTCCTGATGGTTGTGAAGTATCACCATAATAAGGTGCAACTTTTTGGCCAAAGTAGTTCGCAATCATACTGTCATAAGCTGCGGTATGCTCAAAGGCTTTAATGGCTAAATCAAAACGTGTATCTAAAGTCAGACTGTTTTGGTGATTGTCCATTTCTTCAATCACTTTTTCATAGTCATTGCTATTAACCACAATGGTGACGTCTTTATGGTTCTTTGCTGCGGAACGAACCATGGTAGGACCACCAATATCAATATTCTCAACAGCATCTGCTAATGAGCAATCGGGACGAGCTACTGTTTTAGCAAAGGGATAAAGATTGACAACAACCATGTCGATAGGACGAATATCATGTTCCTCCATAATGGTATCATCTTGTCCACGACGTCCTAAAATACCACCATGTACTTTAGGGTGAAGTGTTTTTACACGACCATCCATCATTTCTGGAAAACCGGTGTAGTCAGAGACTTCTATAACGGGTAAGCCAGCTTCTGCTAATAGACGCGCTGTCCCTCCTGTTGATAAAAGTTCTACATTTCTTTCTACAAGCGCTTTCGCAAATTCTAAAATACCTGCTTTATCAGACACACTTAAAAGAGCTCGGCGGATAGGACGAAGGTGTTGCATGAGTTTTATCCCTTGGGTTTTTGTATAACAGTAGTCATTGTGATGAAAAGTCACGTTGATACAGTGAAATTGTGTTTGCACCACTAACATTTCAGAAGATGAAGACAAAATCAATCTCACTCATTTGGGTATTATAATAACGCAAACGTTTGCGTTTGACATGCTAAATTTGTGGGAAAAGATGGCTTGTGGATAAAATTGTTGATAACTGCGTATAACTAAGGGTTTTGCTGTGGAATTAAGCAAACGAATTTTTTTCTTAAAAAAACTATTGCCAGCCTCAGAAAACTCCCTATAATGCGTCCTCGTTGTCACGGCACAGGGCGCTAAGCGAACCGGCTGAGAGAACAAAAGAAAAAGTGAAAAGCCTGATAAATTAGCGCTTGACACTGAATGAGGAAGATGTAGAATGCACCTCCTCGCAACAACGCAGAAGACCGGAAACGGCAGCGACAGTTGCACTGCTCTTTAACAAATTATCAGACAATCTGTGTGGGCACTCGCAGAGACGATATCTTCTAAAAAATTAGATGTATCAAGTCTTGAAGAGTGACTAACAAGTTAATTCATATAATGAATAAGCTAAGTTTTCGATTTCTTTGAGCATCAAACACTTTTAATTGAAGAGTTTGATCATGGCTCAGATTGAACGCTGGCGGCAGGCCTAACACATGCAAGTCGAGCGGTAACAGGAGAAAGCTTGCTTTCTTGCTGACGAGCGGCGGACGGGTGAGTAATGTATGGGGATCTGCCCGATAGAGGGGGATAACTACTGGAAACGGTGGCTAATACCGCATAATGTCTACGGACCAAAGCAGGGGCTCTTCGGACCTTGCACTATCGGATGAACCCATATGGGATTAGCTAGTAGGTGGGGTAAAGGCTCACCTAGGCGACGATCTCTAGCTGGTCTGAGAGGATGATCAGCCACACTGGGACTGAGACACGGCCCAGACTCCTACGGGAGGCAGCAGTGGGGAATATTGCACAATGGGCGCAAGCCTGATGCAGCCATGCCGCGTGTATGAAGAAGGCCTTAGGGTTGTAAAGTACTTTCAGCGGGGAGGAAGGTGATAAGGTTAATACCCTTGTCAATTGACGTTACCCGCAGAAGAAGCACCGGCTAACTCCGTGCCAGCAGCCGCGGTAATACGGAGGGTGCAAGCGTTAATCGGAATTACTGGGCGTAAAGCGCACGCAGGCGGTCAATTAAGTCAGATGTGAAAGCCCCGAGCTTAACTTGGGAATTGCATCTGAAACTGGTTGGCTAGAGTCTTGTAGAGGGGGGTAGAATTCCATGTGTAGCGGTGAAATGCGTAGAGATGTGGAGGAATACCGGTGGCGAAGGCGGCCCCCTGGACAAAGACTGACGCTCAGGTGCGAAAGCGTGGGGAGCAAACAGGATTAGATACCCTGGTAGTCCACGCTGTAAACGATGTCGATTTAGAGGTTGTGGTCTTGAACCGTGGCTTCTGGAGCTAACGCGTTAAATCGACCGCCTGGGGAGTACGGCCGCAAGGTTAAAACTCAAATGAATTGACGGGGGCCCGCACAAGCGGTGGAGCATGTGGTTTAATTCGATGCAACGCGAAGAACCTTACCTACTCTTGACATCCAGCGAATCCTTTAGAGATAGAGGAGTGCCTTCGGGAACGCTGAGACAGGTGCTGCATGGCTGTCGTCAGCTCGTGTTGTGAAATGTTGGGTTAAGTCCCGCAACGAGCGCAACCCTTATCCTTTGTTGCCAGCACGTAATGGTGGGAACTCAAAGGAGACTGCCGGTGATAAACCGGAGGAAGGTGGGGATGACGTCAAGTCATCATGGCCCTTACGAGTAGGGCTACACACGTGCTACAATGGCAGATACAAAGAGAAGCGACCTCGCGAGAGCAAGCGGAACTCATAAAGTCTGTCGTAGTCCGGATTGGAGTCTGCAACTCGACTCCATGAAGTCGGAATCGCTAGTAATCGTAGATCAGAATGCTACGGTGAATACGTTCCCGGGCCTTGTACACACCGCCCGTCACACCATGGGAGTGGGTTGCAAAAGAAGTAGGTAGCTTAACCTTCGGGAGGGCGCTTACCACTTTGTGATTCATGACTGGGGTGAAGTCGTAACAAGGTAACCGTAGGGGAACCTGCGGTTGGATCACCTCCTTACCTAAGAGATACGTGTTATGTG
>NZ_CAWPCB010000055.1:0-32719 GCF_963886535.1 Proteus sp. G2675 | reverse complement strand
CTTGCCTGTGGAGGGAGGGTGCAGTCAGACCGCCCGTCGAAGCAGGAACCCGCCGAGGTGATTTAGACATCAGTCTGAACGCAGTAGGGATCCACATCCTTTAGGGCGTGGAGGATGTCAATATTGAGCCAGTACATAATGATTTAATGTTCCCTATTATTTTAGTATCAAAAAATAATTTCTATCAATGGCCTATTGCCTGATTATGCCATTAAAGCAGAGGACTAGGCTAAGAACGACGACCAAATAATGTGCCCAGTCTCGCACTGTGGTGTCTGAAAAGCACACAATATGTTTTAAAAGCCGCAAAGCGGTGTAAAATAAATAGATATTGCTTTGTCTATCTTAAAGCTAAATCATTAAGTCAAAATAAGTAACAAGTGGAAATAACCTCTTAAGACTATAGGCTAATGTAAGATAGTGATGATTTATTTTTGCGCTTAAGAGGAGTGACAGGGTATATTGTTGTCATGACTAAACGGACACTCAAAGAAATGAGGGGATCATGCGAATTAAATTGTTATTGGGAGCCACTGCAGCGTTGTTGTTAGCAGGCTGTTCTGCAACAAATACATTGACCAGTGCAGGTTCACAGGTACAAATTACTGATACGCAACCAGGCAGCGAGTGCCAGTTATTAGGCACAGTAACCGGCGTTCAGAATAATTGGTTATCAGGCTCTCGTACTGAAAGCCAATCACTACGTGGTGCTGCTAATGATTTACGCAACAAAGCAGCAGCTATGGGTGGTAATGTTATTTTTAATGTTGGTACAGGTGCAGGTAGCATTGTCGATAGCTTTGCGCCACTAGATAGCAAAATGAGTGGACAAGTTTATAAATGTCAGTAACAAACAATGGTTGTGTACATTGATAAGCTAGCTCGTGACTAACACATCTGGCCCTAATGTCTATCAGGGTCAGATTGTTTTTTATCAAAATCAGTAAACTAATCGTTTCTAAATTCGACTGAGGGCTGTTTTAATCGCCTCGTCACCATCTAATATAGGAATGCATTTTTTAAATGTATTCGGCTTATCTAATATCTCTGCTAATGTTGCCGCGACATTATCAATAGTGATTTCACCTTTTGTAGCATTATCTTCCAATTTGGTCGTAATTTTATATGTGCCTTGTTTTTCAGTTAAATAGCCTGCTTGAACAAGGGTGAAATCTAACTGGGTACGATCCCGTAAGTAGAGGTCGGCAAAATATTTAGCAGTAAAATAATCAATTAATTCAGTCCATTTATCAGGTGATAATGAATTAATCGCACTGAGCATAATATATCTTTTTATTCCTTTTTTTTCTGCTGCTTGCATCGTTTTAACAGCACCATGTAAATCAACTCGTAATAAATCCTTTCCTCGGGAGCCTGTCGTAAAATAGATAGCCTCTAAATTGTCTGGCAATAAATCGGTGATGGATGATAACGGTTTTGTTATGTCCAATTCAATTTCATGGTACTGTGAGGGATGATGTACTGATGTGTCGGATAATTTTCGGGTTGTACCTATGACATGATGACCTTTAGCAAGTAATATTTCGATTAAACGCTGACCTACTCGACCTTTAGCGCCAATGACGAGAATATTCATATTTCCTCCATTAAAATCTCAATTTCGTGTTTGAAGCTCCTCTTTACACTGAACTTAATTTTAAAACTTATTTTTTAATCAGGTAAATTATGTACCGTAAAAACTATCATTTAATGATTATTACTATAAGCGTAGTAGGATTTTTTTAGAGCCAAATGCAAATAATACAATAAATTAAAAAATAAAATATCCAATTCTACTAGGATAGATAATTATATGACTAATAGATAGTTTTAATAAGTGATAGTATTTAATTTATATTAAATGAGAAGCACATATTAATATTTTCATACTGATACTATCATGATGTTCTATCATATTTACTATAATAAAAATACTTATATATCAATGTGTATAGATGCTGATTATTTTTTTATTGTAATTTTAATGGATAAAATTAAAAATATATCATAATTAGATTATCTATATAAGATATTTTATATAAGCGTCATAAAAGTAAATTAATAAATTATAAGAAATAACAAAATATGACTATTTAAATTAGAGTGGTTTGGTTTTTATTATTTATTTATAATCAATAAAAGATAATCTAATTAATATTTATCAGAAGGTTATTTTAATAAAAAAACAAAATTAAAATCATAACCATTTGTTTTTAAAGGTTATTTTTTATTTTATCGTATGTATATAATGTAAATTTATATATAAGTAAATGTAATTTTTTCTATTGTGGTTGCTTTACTTTCCCCAACTCAGAGAATATACTGATTTAAGAATTAATATTTCTCATTAAATTTTTAACTTGGCTTAAAATAATATTTTAATATGGTGAGATTTAATTATGTGATTTAAATAACTCCGCTGTTTTTTCAAAAAATATATTATGCTTACTTTATACAGTGAGTGAGTATATATATATTTGATGTTTCTGTGATTTCAATGTTTATTTTTGTCATTTTTCTGATGAGCTAAAAATAAATACTGAGAAATGCAACATTATATGATGTTATTTTTGATGTAAAGTTAGTTTTATTAATGGGTTATAAACAATCGTTGTAAGGATCAATATCATTTATATAGTAAGGATCACATGTTGGCTTAGTACAATACGTTGGGTCTAAATTATTACGATATTGATAATTTTTAGATTATTTTATAAGAGAAGTTAATATGAAATTCAATAAATTAGGCGTAATGGTTGCTGGTGCACTTCTTAT
This sequence comes from Proteus sp. G2675, assembly GCF_963886535.1. Taxonomy (NCBI): domain Bacteria; kingdom Pseudomonadati; phylum Pseudomonadota; class Gammaproteobacteria; order Enterobacterales; family Morganellaceae; genus Proteus; species Proteus sp. G2675. The sequence goes on along the minus strand of NZ_CAWPCB010000055.1, from coordinate 29,944 downwards.
GGGTTCTTTATCAACTCAAGTTATGGCCGCTAAAAACGCAGACGTTACATTTTCTGCACGTTTAGTTGCAGCAACTTGTGATATCAGCGCAAGCCAAGATCGTGTTGATTTAGGTACTTATGCAACTACTGATATTCAAAATATTAACCAAGCTGTATCTGAAAAAGATTTCAACTTAGTGTTAAACAACTGTACTAAGATTGGTAAACCAGCTGAAGGTGAAGATCCTGCTGTAACTGTATCTAATATTGAATTATTAGCAAGCGGTAATGGCCTAGTTGGTAATGAGCAATTATTTGCTAGCGCTGGTGCAACTCAAGCTGGTATCAAGTTAACTGCAATGAACTCTGTAGTACTGAAACCAAATGAGTCAACAGAACTGCAAAACTTAAAAGCAGAAGGTGAAGGTAACCTGATTATTCCTATGAAAGCAGGTTTATTTGCTACAGAAACTGGTGACTCACTGAAAGCACAAGATATTAATGTTCCAGTAACCTTTAGTGTTGCTTATAACTAATATTAGTATGTTATGGGAAAGGAATTTATTCCTTTTCCATAATTTTGTTTTACTACCAATAGTAAAGTTGCAGTGCAATAAGGTGATAGGCAGATGGTAAACAAAATACGCTTTTTTCAATATATTTCGTTGTGTGTTTTAGGAGTATTATTTTTATCATTTCAGGTTCAAGCCGGTGTCGGTTTAAGCCAGACTCGTATTATTATTAATGGGGATACTAATACAGCCTCTATTAGCGCTAGAAATAATAATGCACAACCTTATTTAGTCTCTAACTTTATAACCGAAAAACTGGATACCTCATCACCACCTTTGAACGGTATGTTTGTTATTACTCCAAACATTTTCAGGTTAGCTCCGGAAAGTGAAAATACAATAAAAATTCAAATAATACCAACAAATCTTCCTAAAGATAGAGAATCACTTTATTACTTCCACTCGCGAAATATCCCATCAACAAATAAAAATGAAGATGGGATAAAAATAGCGATGGAAAATATTATCAAGGTATTTTATCGCCCTATTAATTTAGCGATAAACCCAAAAGAAGCCGGTGATAAATTAGTTGTAAAAGCAACGCCTAATGGGATCAGTATTGAGAACCCTACGCCTTATTATATTAATCTTTTTAAGATTACCGTTAAAAATGAAACGATAAAATTAAATAAAATTAATAATATGATAGAACCATTTTCTTCTAAAAACTATGTGGTAAGTAATAAAACAGGTGCTGTTAATATTCATATTATCAACGATTTAGGCGGAGAAAGTGTCTACAATAAAAAACTTTAAAAGAACAGTATTGTTAGCGATGATGGTGTATGCAGTAAACTGTCAATCCGCAAATAATGGTACTCTCAACTTTTCTGCTAATGTAACACGTGGCACTTGTGAATTTAGCGATAGTAATGAGCTGAGTAAACATGTCTCATTTGAACAGTTTTTTACTATTGGTGATGCAGAAGACACACCAATAAAGGCGCCTATTAAAGGGAGTCTCGGCACTAAGCAATTTACTTATCTTATCGATTGTAAAGAGTATGAACCTGATAGTGAGAAAAAAATCACGATTAATGTAAAAACAGGCGCGAATACTGAATATTCAGATCAGGTTTTTTATGGAAAAGGCGATACGACCCAAACCGGTTTTTTAGTAAAAGGCTGTCTTGAAGGTGAAAATGCGAGTTGCCAAATTCTAGAAAACAATAAAAAGTTATCTTTTTCTTCTCACTCTAATTCAGCGATAAGTATTAACTACATCGTCGATTTTGTTAGACGTAACAATAATAAAATGACACCTGGTGATTCAACGGCGACTATTTTATTTGAATATATTCAGGATTAATTATGCAGACAAAAAAAGTGTCAATATTAATAGTTAGTCTTTGTTTATTATTGACGAGTTGGGCTTCAGTTGCAGCGCAATCAGTGAAATATAATTTTTCAGTCGTTTTTCTCGCTAAAACGTGTGAAATTGTTGTTCCAGATAATATTACTTTCACTAGTGGTGAAGGGGCTAGTTCTGTTAGTGCTAATGACATAAAAAATAATAAAATTAGTCAACAGATCCCTATCTCGTTAACTAATTGCTCAACAAGTTCTTTAAGTGGAACGAGCGTTTATATCTCTCAAGGTGTTACTTTAACCGGAACTCGAGATTTTTTTAATAACAATGTTTCTGGGTCATTTGGTGTTCAACTTACAGACGACAGTGGTAGTAAAACATATAAAGTAAATAATAGCTCTGTTTTTAAACCTTCTGATGATTCTGTTGTGTGGGATAATATAACCTCAGAAAGCTCGACTAAATCATTAACAGCAAAGTTGCGTTGTCAAAAAGAGGGATGTACTCCAGAGGTTGGCCCTTTTACGGCAACAGTAGTGCTTAGCTTTTTTTCTGATTGATTAAAATATGAATATATTAAAAACGATTTCATTACTTTTTAGCTGTTTTATTTTTTCTGCATCATATAGTTATGCAGGGCTATCTTTGTCACAAAGTCGCATTATATTTTCTGAGGGAGATAAAAGTCAAAGTGTACAAATAAATAATGATACAGATAATCTTTATTTATCTCAAAATATGATAACGGCTGATTTAGATGGCAAAAAAGATGAGCATTTTATTGTATTGCCACCGTTAAAACGATTAGAGCCTCATTCATCGGTTTCTATAAAAATTTTACCACGCTCTTTAGATACATTGCCAAGTGATCGGGAATCACTCTTTTTTTTCACTGCATATTTGATACCTGAAACAAAAAGAGGGCAACAAAATAATAGTGGTGATTTATCACTAAAAATTAATATGGTAACAAAAATTATCATAAAAGGATTTTATCGACCAAATGAATTAGCCATAACATCACTAGATAGTCATGCTAAGAAGATAACCTTTAAAAAAGTAGGTAATAATGTGCAAGTCAATAACCCAACACCTTATTATTTTACGGTATCAAATTTAAAATTCGATGGCAAAAGTTATCAATCAGCAAATGCACCTATGGTTGCGCCATTTTCGTCACTCAATTTAGCTATAGATAAATCAATTAAACAGGTTAGTTGGCAATATATTGATGATTTTGGTGGATTATCAAATACATTTGAAAATAAAATAATTGTGGAGTGACTAAATGTTATCTTTTTTAAGAGGTAGAAAAAAAAATATTATCCAGATAGTCATATTCTGCCTATTTTTTCTATCTTATTCAGTCACATCGAAAGCAGTTGAAAAAATAGAAAACGATACTGTGGATCTAACAGATTTCGGGAAAAATGGTTTTTCTTTTGTAGTAAAAAGATATATCTATCTGGAAAGTGATATAAAAGGTATCTCTATCTCTTTAAAAAATAATAACAATAGTGCTTATTTAATTAATAGCTCTATTTTATTTAATGATGATGATAAAAATGTACCTATAGTGAATAAAGATCGTGAAAGAACACCTTTTATGATTTTACCACCTTTGTATCGTTTAGAACCCTCTAGTGAATATAGCTGGAATATTCGTCGTATTAGTGAAGGTTCTAATGATATGGCGTTACCAAAAGACAGAGAAAGCTTATTTTGGATTGCATTTAGAGCAGTTCCTCTTAAGGATAGTAAAATTGAGGAAAAGAAATCTGTGTCACTAACGATAACACCTACTTTCTTCTTCAAATTAATTTATAGACCTGAGTCAATAATGGCATTGGAAAATAAAGATGTTATTGATGATGTTATTGTTGAAAAGGTAAATGAGAACATAGTTATAAATAATAAATCACCACTTTATATGACTTTTGAATATTTAAAAGTGGGCGAGGTTGAAATAAAAAATGATGGTAGAGCAATAACGGTAAAACCATTCTCTACAGTATCAGTTGAAGCACCTAAAAATGTTCAAGGAAAGCTGAGTTGGAGATTCAATGATGAAAATTTCTTTATAATAAAAGATAAAGAATATTAACTTAACAATAATTCTTATTTATGGGTGGTCTTTGGGGTGGTTTATGAAACCTATGTTGCATAAAATTCTTTGTATCAATCTTTGTGTTTTATCTGTGGCAATGCCGAAAATCGCATTGTCTGATAATTACTTTGATCCGAATCTTTTACTAAATAATAACGACAATATTGATTTAAGTAATTTCAGCAAAGAAGACTACATTGCACCAGGAGACTATAGTTTAAGCGTTTTTGTTAATACTGAGCCATTAGGTGAAAAGACAATTTTATTTAAAGCAAACAAAGAAGGTAAAGTTGTCCCAGTTGTTACAATCAAAGATTTGAAGCTATTTGGGGTTAATGTTTCAGCGATAAGTAAGCTAAGTGATCTACCCGAAGATACAGAAATTGATAATATAGAAGCGTATATTCCTAATTCAAGGCTAACCTTTAATATTAATAAATTAACATTAAATGCATCTTTTCCCCAAGTTAATATGGATAAGAGCTTTCAAGGTGAAATTCCCGCAGAATTATTAGATGATGGCGTGAGTGCTGTTATCCTTAATTATATGGCTAACTTTATTAAAAATAGAACGACAGGTGATTATTCAAGCCATAATAACAACTTTTTCTTGAATCTTAATGGTGGTGTAAATATAGGCCCTTGGCGTTTAAGAACAAATTATTCTTATAATAATTCGAGTGGTTCAGATCAGCGTTCTTCAAGTGATTCTGAATTTAGTAATACCTATGTAATGCGAAATATCGCTTATTTAAAATCAATGCTGAAAATTGGTGAAATTACCACTGGAGGGAATATTTTTTCAAGTATTCCGATAAAGGGGATTTCTTTAGCCACTAACCAACAAATGTTACCAAGTAGTATGCGTGGATATGCTCCTGTGGTAAGAGGTTTTGCCAACAGCAATGCAACCGTTACCATTCGTCAAAATGGTCAAATTATCTATAAATCTTTTGTTGCTCCTGGGAATTTTATTATTAATGATATTTCCGCCGGCGGTATTGGTGGGGACCTTGAAATAACCATTGAAGAAGAAGATGGCTCTAAGCGTGTATATACACAAGCCTATTCATCGCTGCCTATCATGTTGCGTGAAGGGCAATTTGAGTATGAGTTTAGTGCGGGGCAATATGATGGTGGTATCACGACAGATTCCAAAAAAAGTAAATTTGCTTTAGGAACGTTTAGTTATGGTATCAATAACTCAATTACTGCATACGGTGGTTTATTAATTGCCAATGGTTATACCTCTGGTGTTATCGGTTCTGGTGTTTCTCTTGGGTTATTAGGTGCCTTATCTGCGGACGTCACTCTCGCCAGAGCTAATTTGGATAAAACTTATCACGGTCAATCATATCGGGTTCGTTATTCTAAGAGTTTATTATCTACAGGGACTTCGTTTGATTTAACCGCATTACGTTATTCAACTAAAGATTACTATGACTTTAGTGATTACAATAACTCAGGTTATGAATTGCGAGAAGGTATTGCACCTTGGTTAAGCCAACGTCAGAAATCTAGTTTTCAAACCTCAATTTCACAATCATTAGGAAAATACGGTTCCATGTATCTTCGTGGTGAAACCAGCCGTTATTGGGGGAATAGCCGTGTTAATAATAGTGTCACATTAGGCTATAACACTGTTCTGAAAGGTATTGCATTTAATATAGATTATTCTATTTCTCGCCTAAAAAGTGATGACAATACATGGCCAGAAAATAGACAAATTAATTTTAATATGAATATGCCACTGAGTGTGTTCTCAAATGCAAGTGGCTTGCAAAATATGAATGCAAGCTATCTTCTGACACATAGCAATGATGGAAGAACTTCGCAACAAGCCGGTTTAAATGGCTCTGCATTTGATAATCAACTCTCTTATGGTATCTACCAAAATACAGATAACAAGGCAGATAGTTATAGTGGCAATATGAATATGAGTTATTCAGGAAGTAAAGGAACGCTTTCTGGGGGTTATAGCTATGGGAAAAATAGAAATAGCTTTAATGGTAGCCTTATTGGTGGTGTTGTTCTTCACTCAAAAGGAGTGACATTATCAAGGATGTTAGGTGACAGTATTGCCATAGTGAGCGCAGATAAAGCAAAGGGCGCAGAAATCAATGGAAATGTGAAAATAGATACATTTGGTAATGCCATTGTCCCTCAATTAAGTCCTTATGATACAAACAGTATTAGCGTAAATGTCAGCACATTACCTGATGATGTGACACTTAATGAAACGTCAATGAAAGTCTATCCAACCGAAGGGGCTATTTTAGCAAGACAATTTCAAACTAAAGTGGGTTATCAGGTTATTTTTGATATAAAAACAGCGCAAAATATAGCGATACCTTTTGGTGCAATGGCTTCTTTGACAGATGAAAAAGATAAACAGGTAAATACCGGTATTATCGATGCCTATCAATCTCTTTATATGAGTGGGTTACCCAATGATGGGAATGTCGTGGTGACTTGGAATAACAATACGGGCAAACATTCATGTCAATTTAGTTATTCAGAGCTTGAAAAGATTGAAGTATCACAACAAAACCCAATAAGAATGGTGACCGTTAATTGTCAATAATTTTTATAATTATTATTAAGTTAAACAAGGTGATAATCAGCAATGCTGTTATGTAAAGGCAAAGAGTAATGACGTTCCCGCAAATAAAAAAATGTATTGTTACTTTCTATTGGCACTATTAGTGGATATTCAGTTTACGCTATTGGTGCGTTAGAGCCGGGAAATTATAGTCTAGCCAGAGATCATTCTTTGAAAATTAATGTAGCTATTAGTTCTGGATTTTCAATTGGTGCTAGGCCTTATTTTTTAGATTCTAGTACAAAGATAACAGTCCATGCATTAAAAGCCTGCGATGTGACGCCACAAACAGCAACATCGATTAATTACCGTAGTCAAATAGCACAAAATTTTGCTACACCGACTAAACTTGATGAGAATATTGCCAGTATAAATGTTGATTGTCCCTATGCTGGGAATGTACATATCACATTAAGACCGTTTAATATCTTAGTCAAAGGCAGTAATACGGGAATGGAATTAACCGGCACTAAAGCGCAGGAAAGCGGTAATGCATTGCCTTATGTGGTGACTTCGCTAACTAGCCAACAACAAAATACTATTTGTGAACCTAATTCCAGTGATGCATTAAGTTATGTCGGTAGTAATAAATTAGTTAATGCTATGCCCAAAGTTTTTAATCAAACGTTATATTTTAATCTTTGTGCAAATGGTAATATTCCCGCAGATAGGTACTCGGGCAGTGTCGATGTAGCGATTTTAGTCGAGTAATATGCATTAACGTAATATTGGGCAAATAAGAACGCGATCATTCTTATTTGCTTTTTATGAGGTACTACTATTTTTACCGGATAGGCCTATTGTCTAGGCCAAATAACGGTATTCAATGTTATTTTATAAGTTCCTATCCACTATACTTGTCGTAAGCCTAAATCAAGCAAGGTTTTGCTTGGCTCTCCTCCAATTTCACGCGTGAGTTTAGGAACCATATAGCCAGAGACAAGACTCATTAATGATTTCATTATTTCGCGCGCTTCACTGTCTGGTACCATAAAATGAGCCGCTCCCTGTACTTTATCTAGCACATGAAGGTAATAAGGCATGATGCCTGCGTCAAATAGTGCACGACTTAAATCAGCAAGGGTTTGGGCATTGTCGTTAACCCCTCGCAGTAATACCCCTTGGTTTAATAGCGTAACATGGGCATTTTTTAGTTTTAAGCAAGCTTCTCTTAACGCATCATCAATTTCATTTGCATGATTGATATGCAATACCATAATATTTTGTAAACGTGACTGCTGTAAGCGCTGACATAACCTATGAGTAATACGCGCAGGGATCACCACAGGTAAACGAGAGTGAATACGTAAACGTTTAATGTGGGGGATGGCTTCTAGCTGAGTAATTAACCAATCTAGCTCGTCATCTTTGGCCATCAGCGGATCGCCACCCGAAAAGATGATTTCATCGAGTTTTGGGTTATTTTTGATATACTCTATTGCCTTTTGCCAGTTAGCTTTGTTTCCCTTGTTATCTTCGTAAGGAAAATGGCGTCGGAAACAGTAACGGCAATTGACAGCGCAACCACCTTTGACCAAAAGCAATGCACGATTCTGATATTTATGTAATAAACCCGGCACCGCATTTTGTTGCTCATCTAATGGATCCGTAGAGAATCCCGGCGTTAGGGTAAATTCAGCATGTGCAGTTAATACTTGTAAAAGTAATGGATCGTTAGGATCGCCTTTTTTCATGCGCGCAACGAATTCACGGGGAACCCGTAAAGGAAAAAGTCGTCTCGCCTGAGCACCCCGTTGTAGTTCAGCGTGATGTTCCAGCGCTAAAAGTTGGAGTAATTCAACAGGATCACTGATTGCCTGCGCGAGTTGTGTTAACCAGACTTCTCTGGTGGTGTGATTATGAGTTACAATGTGTGCCATTTTTGGCTATGCCATTTTAAATTAAAAAAGTTAGAGGATATTCATGGCTTCTTATAATACCAACGATTTTCGTTCAGGTCTTAAAATCATGTTAGATGGCGAGCCAGCCGTCATTACTGAATGTGAATTTGTGAAACCAGGTAAAGGTCAGGCATTTGCTCGTGTGCGTCTGCGTAAACTGATTTCTAACAAATTACTGGAAAAAACCTTCAAATCTACTGATTCTGCTGAGGGTGCAGATGTCATGGATATCAACTTAACTTACCTGTACAACGATGGTGAGTTCTGGCATTTCATGAACAACGAAACCTTTGAACAATTAGCTGCAGACGAAAAAGCGGTTGGCGAAAATGCTAAATGGTTGATTGACCAAGCAGAGTGTATCGTTACACTGTGGGATAATCGTCCTATTGCTGTTGTTCCACCAAACTTTGTTGAGTTAGAAATCGTTGATACCGATCCGGGTCTGAAAGGGGATACTGCGGGTACAGGCGGTAAACCAGCAACATTAAGCACTGGCGCTGTGGTTAAAGTACCTCTGTTCGTACAAATCGGTGAAGTGATTAAAGTGGATACGCGTTCTGGTGAATATGTATCACGCGTAAAATAATCATCGCGATTATTTTCCCGAACGTTTATACCAATATAAAATACCACATATGCTCTCTTGATTGTGGTATTTTTATTTTATACGCAAAAAATTTGATAAATATAACAAATTATCTTTAAAAAAATTGATTAATTTACTTTAATACGGTGTTTTATAAAATCGTTATATAGATAAGTGATATAATATAAAATCAATATATTATTTCATTCTTTATTTATGCCAAAACAGCATGAGCAATGCCAGATTGGAATTGGTAAAAAATAGCCATTTTTTTACAATGTAGTTGTTGATTATTTTGGTAAAGATAATCCACAGCAATATTTATTTAATTTATTTTGACCTTTCCTTTTAGAGATATTGAAGAATATAGATAAAAACTGTAATCCTGTAATATTATTGATATTTATTTTTATTTTTTTTGTACTAGGGAAACTATTTCCAATATAATACTATATCTAAAATATCTCTTTTATTTTTTCTTTTCTTATGTTTCGTTCTTATTTATCTGATAATTAGCACTTTTTATACTAGATTGATGCTTTTTGGTCTTTTTTCTATACGTAAATTCTCTTAAGTGTAAATTCATAATCAGATTAGTATATTATTTTAAAAAAATTTTTTCCTATCCTATAAACACAATTTTATTGTCATTAATTTTTTTTGATTTTCATCAAAAATAAAACCTTATGATTATGATGGTTATTTAAAATTCTCTAAATTGATTACAGAGAAATTTAAAATTTTTGAATATAAATAAAATATTTATCGTCTATACTTTAATAAGTAACAACTCATTGAGTGAGATATTTTTATTTGGTTTTAATGATTATCAATCAGATATCTTTTCTTTGACCATGACTCTCAATTTATTTAGGAGGCGATATGGAACAGAAAATAATTGTTATGGGGGCAGATCCTTCAGGTTATGAGCTTAAAAATGCCGTCAAATCTCATCTACAAGCAAAAAATTACACAATAAAAGATATTACCGAATCAGGGCCTATTGGTTATTGTGATGTTGGTGATAAAGTAGGCGCTATTATTTCAGAACATCCTGAATATATTGGTTTTGTTTTTTGTGGCACAGGGATGGGAGTAAGTATTAGTGCTAATAAACATAAAAATGTTTATTGCGGGGTTTGTGAGAGTGTTACCACTGCGCGTTTTTGTAAAGTGATTAATAATTGCAATATGCTAGCCATGGGGGGTTTACTGATTACTCCCTTTAAAGCCAATATGATGGTAGATGCTTATTTATCTGCAACCTTTACACAAGGGTTTTCTGAAGCGACCCCAGATGATTTACAATGTGGCTTACAGACCATGAAAGAAGTTGAAAAGCGCATTTATACTGACTAATCCCTTTTTTGTAAGCCTGCTTTTGCAGGCTTTTTCAATCATATCACTCTTTCCCACCACTTAAGTGTCAACGTCATAATTGTCGACACGTCATCAAGCAAATTAATTTTTATTTATAACATATTGATTTTTATTAAAAATAAAATATTACTGCTCTTGGCATGAAATATGCTTCATCTAGAGAAAAATTAACGACAGTCGTGAGCTGTTAAACGTTTTTCTCGGAGGATGTGGCGAATGAATCGCTTTGTTATTGCAGAGCCACAACGATGCATAGGGTGTAATACCTGTATGGCAGCTTGTTCGGAAGTACACCAAGCTGTGGGATTACAGGCGCATCCGCGTCTTACAGTGGTAAAAGTGGAGGATCAGACCGCCCCGATGCTTTGTCGGCATTGTGAGGATGCTCCTTGTGCTAGTGTGTGCCCAGTCAATGCCATTACTCATGAAGATAATATGATCTTTCTTAATGAGAGCTTGTGTATTGGCTGTAAGTTATGCGGTTTGGTATGTCCTTTTGGTGCGATTACACCATCAGGCAGTAAACCCGTTAACTTACCGGCTGTGTTTGACCATTTTGTGCCTGAAGAGATGCTGGCAGATGTGCCCGCAAGTCTTCCTACTACCAATCCATTCCTTGCATGGAATGCGGGTATTCGCGCAATAGCAGTGAAATGTGACTTGTGTGCTTTCTCAGATGAGGGGCCTGCTTGCGTAAAAGTCTGTCCGACAGATGCCTTACATCTAGTTGAAGAAGATAGCCTTGAAGAGCAGATGAAAGCGCGTCGTTTAGACTCTGTGATGGAACCTATGACAAGTCTTGATGATCTATCTACGTTGACACAGGAGCGCAAGTAATATGGAACCTCTTCAGTTACTGATGTGGTCAATCATCCTGTATGTTGTTGGTGGCGTTATTGCACTGTTTTTAAAGAAACAGGAAGGATTGGCAATCCTAATATCGGGGATCAGCGCAATCATCGGTGGTGTATTAGGTGTTTTAAGCGCATTACCGGTTATTTTAAATGGTGAAACAATCAGTTTTGCTATGGCTGGGCCATTTGATTTCGCCGCTTTTGTGGTGCGTATGGATATGCTTGGCGCCTTTATGGTGTTTGTCATTTCTTTACTCGTCACTGTTTGTGCGTTGTATTCACTCTCTTATGTTCAAGAATACAAAGGTCGCGGCGCATGGAGTATGGGATTTTTTATGAATCTCTTTATTGCTTCCATGGTAGGACTGATTGTTATGGATAATGCGTTTTACTTTATTATCCTATTTGAAATGATGTCGTTAGCATCTTGGTTCTTAGTAATCGCTGACCAAGATGACGAATCTATCCACGCCGGTTTACTCTACTTCTTTATCGCTCACGCAGGCTCTGTGCTAATCATGATAGCCTTCTTCTTAATGTGGCGTGAAAGCGGTAGTCTTGATTTTGATTCATTCCGTCAACTTTCTCTTTCCCCTGCAATGGCTTCTGTGGTGTTCTTACTGGGCTTCTTCGGATTTGGTGCCAAAGCCGGTATGTTGCCATTACACAGTTGGTTGCCAAAAGCGCACCCCGCAGCACCCTCTCACGCTTCAGCATTAATGTCTGGAGTGATGGTGAAAATTGGTATTTTTGGCATCATCAAAGTAGGCATTGATTTATTAGGTGCTTCACAAATGTGGTGGGGAATTGTCGTTCTCGCATTCGGTGCTGTCTCTTCTGTATTAGGGGTTATGTACGCATTAGCAGAGCACGATTTAAAACGTCTACTTGCATGGCACACCGTTGAAAATATCGGCATCATCTTGATGGGCGTGGGAGTTGGCATGGTAGGTATGGCAACCGATCATCCAGTGATTGCCGCTCTCGGTCTGCTTGGTGCGTTATACCACTTATTAAACCACGCGGTATTTAAAGGATTATTGTTCTTAGGTGCCGGAGCCATTATTAATCAAATTCACACTCGTGATATGGATAAGATGGGTGGATTAGCCAAACTAATGCCTTACACTGCAACGGCATTCTTAATTGGTTGTATGGCAATTTCAGCATTACCGCCATTAAATGGTTTTGTGAGTGAGTGGTATACTTATCAATCACTATTTACGATGAGTTACGATGGTAACTTTGTCATGCGCTTAAGTGGTCCTATTGCCATTATTATGTTGGCAATTACCGGGGCATTAGCGGCAATGTGTTTCGTCAAAGTTTATGGCGTCAGTTTTTGCGGTGGCCCACGTAGTGAGCAAGCGACTAAAGCTAAAGAAGTACCGTTGCCAATGACCATTGCTATGGGGTTATTAGCACTTTTCTGTGTTGTATTAGGTGTGGGTGCGGCTTTTGTTGCGCCAATTATTGCCAATATTGCAATGTCACTTAGCGAAACCAGTGCATTAACAGTGACTCAAGGTGCGATATTAGTCCCTGATAGTGCATCACAAGCGATGTTCTCTCCTGCCTTAACATTTATTTTATTAATCGCCTTACCACTAATTCCATTCTTAATTTATCTCGGCTTAAAAGGTGGTCAACCTGCATTTCGCCGTAAAGGTAATCCATGGGCCTGTGGTTATGTCTGGGAAAAAGACATGGCGGTGTCCGCTGGGGGCTTTACTCAAGCACTACGTAGTATGTTTGCACCACTTTATCGTATGCGTAAACAGCTTGATCCATCACCTTGGCTTTCACGTGGCTTTAATAAAACACAGCGCGGTGCTGAAAAGGTCGAACCATTCTGGGATGAAAGCATTATTTATCCATTGGTTCGTGGTATCCAACGTTTTGCTAAACGTATCCAATGCCTACAAGGCGGCGATTTCAGACTCTATTGTCTATACGTGGTGGCAGCGCTGGTCATCTTGCTTTTAGTTATCGCAGCGTAAGGAGAGGGAATGATGACTTTCCAAGAAACACCTTCGTTTATGATGGGAATATTCGCGGTTATTCAAGCACTCTTTCTGCTGGCGATAACCCCATTATGTACAGGTATTTCTCGCCAAATTCGTGCCAAGATGCATTCGCGTCAAGGTCCTGGTATTTGGCAGGATTACCGAGATATTTTTAAATTACTTAAACGTCAATCCGTTGCCCCTGAGCAATCTGGCGTGATCTTCCAAGTGATGCCTTATGTGTTATTAGGCAGCATGTTATTAGTGGCAATGGCATTGCCTGTCTTTACGGCAACCTCTTTGTTTGGCGGTGCGGCTGACTTAATTGCATTAATTTATCTGTTTGCGCTATTTCGTTTCTTTTTCTCTTTATCCGGTTTGGATTCAGGTAGTCCATTTGCAGGTATTGGGGCCAGCCGTGAACTGACATTGGGTGTATTAGTTGAGCCTATTTTAGTGCTTTCGTTGATTGTGGTGGCATTGATTGTGGGTTCAACCAATGTCGGCACTATCAGTGCGACGCTCGCCCAAGGTTGGGTATCACCCACAGCTACACTTTTAGCCTTATTGGCTTGTGCTTTTGCGGCATTTATTGAAATGGGCAAAATGCCTTTTGACGTCGCGGAAGCAGAGCAAGAATTACAAGAAGGACCACTAACCGAGTACTCTGGCTCTGGTTTTGCCATGGTTAAACTGGGTATTGGTTTAAAACAAGTAGTGATTGCTGAGCTGTTCCTTGCCGTATTTATTCCTTTTGGCAAAGCGACTGAATTTACCTTTGTCGCGCTTCTTGTCGCCTTAGTGTTAATGGCCGTGAAATTGCTGGTCGTGTTTGTATTAGCGTCATTAGTTGAAAACAGTTTAGCGCGTGGTCGCTTCTTACTGACTCAGCATGTGACATGGTTAGGGTTCGGTGTTGCGGCACTGGCTTTTGTTTTCTATTTAACTGGTCTATAAGGAGCGATGATTGCAATGGAAAATATAGCTCTTGCGACCTTACTCATCCCATTTGCAGGGGCGTTAATTACGTCCATACTGCCAAATCGGATGGCGAAGTGGTTATGTACACTGTTCGCTTTATTAGCCACATTAGGTACTGTTGTTTTAGGTTGGCAGTTCCTCGCTGAAGGTAAAGTCGATACCACAATTACGCTAGTACAATATGGTGATGTTGCGCTATTTGGTTTTACCATTGATCGCGTCAGTACCTTAATTGCTTTTGCCGTTGTGTTCTTAGGATTACTCGTTAGTTTTTATTCAACGGGTTATCTCACTAACGGTAACCGTGAGCATCCCCATGATGGGACTCGTCGTTATTATGCTTTCCTGTTGATCTTTATTGGTGCTATGGCAGGTTTAGTACTGTCATCTACCATTTTAGGGCAACTGCTGTTTTTCGAAATTACCGGTGGTTGTTCTTGGGCATTAATTGGTTATTACCAATCAGAGAAGTCATTGCGTTCGGCAATGAAGGCATTGTTAATTACTCATGTTGCGTCAATCGGTCTGTATCTTGCAGCAGCAACCTTGTTTGTAAGTACGGGTTCGTTTGAACTAACTGCGATAGCAACATTAGATGAGCCAACAAAACTGATTGTCTTTGGCGGTATTCTGTTTGCTGCTTGGGGTAAATCAGCACAGCTTCCTTTACAAGCTTGGTTACCTGACGCAATGGAAGCACCAACACCTGTAAGTGCTTACTTACACGCTGCGTCAATGGTTAAAGTGGGTGTGTATATCTTTGCTCGTGCCATTATTTCAGCCGGTGATGTCCCTCATATCATTGGTTGGGTGGGGATCGCCATGGCGGTTATCACTCTGATTTATGGCTTTATGATGTATCTGCCACAAAAAGATATGAAACGTCTGTTAGCATGGTCAACCATTACACAGCTTTCTTATATCTTCCTCGCGTTATCTATCTCAATCTTTGGACCTCGTGAAGCCTTTAATGGTGGTGTGGCTTATATCTTTAACCACGCTTTTGCTAAAAGTTTGTTCTTCTTAGTCGCAGGTGCGCTAAGTTATAGCTGTGGTACTCGTATGTTACCGCGCTTAAAAGGGTTAATTAATAAATATCCATTGCTGGGTGTGGGCTTTTGTGTTGCTGCGTTAGCGATTGCAGGTGTACCTCCACTCAATGGTTTCTTTAGTAAATTCCCTATCTTTGCAGCAGGCTTTGAATTATCGAGTGTGTTCTGGGTAATGACACCTATTATGGTTCTGGTGCTGATTGAATCTGTTGCAAGTTTCACTTGGTTTATCTACTGGTTTGGCCGTGTGGTGCCAGGAGAACCAAGTAAAGAAGTTGCGCAAGGACAACCGGTTCCTATGGCAATGCAAATTGTGATTGGAATACTGATTATTATGTCTTTCGCATCCAGTGTTATTGCTGTGACTTGGCTAGGATAAGGGGATAAATCATGACTGGAGCACTTATTGTTAATAATTTAGCGGGGTTAATGATGATCACCTCGCTACTGGTGATAGGCGCAAGAAAGCCTATTGCTTCCTGTTGGTTTTATGCTCTGCAATCCTTTGTTTTGGTGATGATTTTTGTCACTTTAGCAAATACGCTAGATGCACATCAACTGACACTTTGGGCGATAACCGCCTTCTTTACCAAAGTTCTACTCGTTCCACTTATCTTAGGATTTGCCTTCCGCAAATTATCCGATCCGAGCGCCAATATCAGTGTCATTAAACCAGCATTATTGATGTTATTAGCCGCCGTGATTGTGATTTTATGTTGGTTTGTGGTTGAGCCAATTCAAATACCTATGGTGGCGGAATTGAAACCTGCATTAGCGGTCTCTTTAGGCCATTTTATGCTAGGTCTACTGTGTATTGTGACTCAACGAAATATCCTAAAACAAGCATTTGGTTACTGCTTAATGGAAAACGGCTCTCACTTAACACTCGCTTTATTAGCGTGGAGGGCACCAGAGTTGGTAGAAATTGGTATAGCAACGGATGCCATTTTTGCTGTGATTGTCATGGCAGTATTGGCGCGTAAGATTTACCGCACGCTCAACACACTGAACGTGGATCAACTGACCGCGCTGAAGGGGTGAGGAGATGAATCAAACAACCATGTTAACAATCTTAATGTTTGCACCGCTGGTATTTTCGATATTGGCATTTTTAAGCCCATTATTGAAAGCAGCGGCACGACCTATCGTTACAGGCATTCATACTATAGGTATTTTTGTCTTAGTCATTGCCGCGTTAGGCACTGTTGCTGATGTGATGTCCCATGGCGAAATACTGGCAGCAGCGAAATGGGTTCATGTTGATAGTTTAGGGGCACTATTTCTAGCCATTTTAGGCATCATTGGTTTTTTAACCGGCCTGTATTCTATTGGTTATATGAATCATGAAGTGGATGAGGGCGAAATTTCTGTTCGTACTTTATGTAACTACTATGGTTTCTTCCACCTCTTCCTTTTCACCATGTTATTAGCGATCACCAGTAATAACTTGATCTTGATGTGGGCCGCGATTGAAGCCACAACATTAAGCTCTGCTTTCTTAGTAGGGATTTATGGTCAACGCTCTTCATTAGAAGCTGCATGGAAGTACATTATTATCTGTAGTGTCGGTGTCGCATTTGGTCTTTTTGGCACAATTTTAGTTTATGCCAATGCAGCAAGCTTTATGCCTGATCCTGATCAGGCCATCTTCTGGACAGAAGTGTTGAAATATACACATCAGTTAGATCCAACACTGATGCATTTAGCTTTTGTATTTATTTTGATCGGTTTCGGTACCAAAACCGGGTTATTCCCAATGCATGCATGGTTACCAGATGCTCACAGTGAAGCGCCAAGCCCTGTTAGTGCGCTGTTATCTGCGGTGTTATTAAACTGTGCGCTGTTAATCATTATTCGTTACTACATTATTATTGATGCAGCAATAGGCACTGAATTCACTCGTAACCTATTGCTAATCTTTGGCTTCCTCTCTGTTGCTATCGCCGCGTTCTTTATTCTGATCCAGCGCGATATGAAACGCTTATTAGCGTACTCCAGTGTGGAAAACATGGGGTTAATTGCAGTGGCTCTGGGTATTGGTGGCCCGATTGGGATTTTGGCGGCTTTATTCCACACGTTAAACCACAGCTTAGCAAAAGCATTGCTGTTCTGCGGCTCTGGTAACGTGTTACTGAAATACGGTACACGGGATCTAAATGTCGTGAAAGGCATGTTTAAAGTAATGCCATTAAGTGCTGCATTATTTGCTGGCGGTGCTTTGGCATTAGGGGGCATGCCACCATTTAATGTCTTTATCAGTGAATTTATGATTGTTGTTGCAGGCTTAGCAGCTAAGCATATGGGATTAACAATTCTATTATTATTGTTATTAACCGTAGTATTAGGTGGATTAGTTCGTATGGTAGCTAAAACGGTATTTGGTCCAAAACCGGATGTGGTTGCCAAAGGTGAATTAGGTCTGTTAACCACACTACCGATGATCATTTTGATTGCGCTTATGTTGTTAATGGGAACACATATTCCTAAGCCAGTCAGTGAGTTATTGGAGAACGCAGCCAATATCGTGATGAATATCGATGAGAGTGGATCACCAAATTATACATGGCCAACAACGTTAATCAGCAATCCATCAATATCGGTTCAGGAGAAGTAACGTGAGCTATCAAAATTATGTCAGTAGAAAAGAGGGAAACGAACTCGGTGCGGGTTATGTTGCTAAAGTTCGAGAAAAATTCCCATCAGCTATTCTTGATGAAGAGCGACAAACCGCTGATCAATTGACGATAACAGTTAAAACGGGATCACTGCCTGAAGTGGTGGAGTATCTATATTACGGTTTAGGAGGCTGGTTACCTGTTTTATTTGGTAACGATGAACGTAGTTTAAATGGTGATTATGCCGTCTATTACGCCTTATCGATGGAAGAGGGTGAAAAGTGCTGGATAGTCGTTAAAGCACACGTTAGCCCTATTACACTTGAATTTCCTTCTGTTACCCCACGAGTTCCTGCAGCAGTATGGGGAGAGCGTGAAATTCGTGATATGTATGGTCTTATTCCTGTGGGATTACCGGATGAGCGTCGTTTAGTGCTTCCAGATGATTGGCCTGAAGATATGTATCCGTTACGTAAAGATGCCATGGATTATCGCCAACGTCCAACGCCAACCACAGAAACAGAAACCTATCCGTTTGTGAACGAAGGCAAACAAGATGCGCGTGTCGTTCCTATCGGCCCTATGCATATTACGTCTGATGAACCGGGACATTTCCGTTTATTTGTTGACGGTGAAAATATTGTTGATGCTGACTATCGCATGTTCTATGTACACCGTGGTATGGAAAAATTGGCAGAAACCCGTATGGGCTATAATGAAGTCACTTTCCTATCAGACCGTGTCTGTGGGATTTGTGGCTTTACACATAGCGTGGCATATACCACTTCTGTTGAAAATGCGTTAGGTATTGAAGTGCCTCGTCGCGCTCATACTATCCGTTCTATTTTATTAGAAGTTGAACGTCTACATAGTCATTTATTAAATATCGGTTTAGCAAGTCACTTTACCGGATTTGATACCGGTTTCATGCAATTCTTCCGTATTCGTGAAAAATCCATGCAGATTGCTGAAATGCTGACGGGAGCACGTAAAACCTACGGCTTAAACTTAATTGGTGGTATTCGCCGCGATATTTTAAAAGATCAACGTATTAAAACTATCCAATTAGTCAGAGAAATGCGCAAAGAAGTCACTGAATTAGTCGACATCTTACTTTCTGCGCCAAATATGGAACAGCGTACCGTTGGGGTCGGGATTTTAGATAAGAAAGTCGCGCGTGATTTCAGCCCGGTAGGCCCGATGATCAGAGCCAGTGGTTTTAAACGTGATGTACGCTTTGATCACCCATTTGCAGATTATGGCAACTTACCATTAACTCTATTTAGTTATGAAGGTGGGGATGTTTTCTCACGTGTGATGGTGCGTATTAAGGAAGTGCTTGATTCTATGGCAATGATTGAATATGCCTTAGATAATCTGCCGGAAGGACCGTTATTAACAGAAGGCTTTACCTACCAACCTTATAAATTTGCACTTGGTTTTACCGAAGCTCCACGAGGTGAAGATATTCACTGGAGTATGTTGGGTGATAATCAAAAATTATTCCGTTGGCGTTGTCGTGCGGCCACTTACGCTAACTGGCCAGTACTACGTTATATGTTACAAGGAAATACGGTTTCTGATGCACCATTAATTATCGGTAGCCTCGATCCTTGTTACTCCTGTACAGACAGGGTAACGCTTGTCGATGTGAAAAAACGTAAATCGAAAACAGTTTCTTATAAAGAAATTGAACGTTATAGCATCGAACGTAAAAATTCGCCGCTCAAGTGAGGGACTGAACGATGTTAAAATTGTTTAAAACCATTATCAAAACAGGCGATGCAACAACAAAATATCCTTTTAAACCATTAGAACTCCCTGATGGTTTTAGAGGAAAACCTGAGTACTCACCTGAGCAATGTATTGTTTGTGGGGCTTGTACTTCTGCATGTCCTGCGAATGCACTGACCATGGAAACCAACCTCGAAACGGGTGAACGTCACTGGCAGTTATTTATTGGTCGTTGTATTTATTGCGGCCGCTGTGAAGAAGTCTGCCCAACTCGGGCAATTGTATTATCAGATATGTTTGAAACGGCAGTCACACAAAAATCAGATCTTTATATTAAAGGTACATTTAAATTATTAAGCTGCCGTGAGTGTCATCAACCCTTTACACCTAGAAAATCTGTTGATTACGCTATGGCACTGCTGGTGCAATCGGGTTGGGATGCACAAACTGTTGAGGCAATGCGTCCACAATTTGAAACTTGCCCAGAGTGTAAACGTAAACATAACCTACTCTCTGATGGTCAAGAAAATATTAGTATGGGCAATGTCGGGAGTGTGAAAAAATGAGTCTACCAGAAATTCCCATCAATCATCATGTCAGCCAACCTATCACATTAAGTGATCAGGTGAAAAAGCTGAAAAAAACGTTATTGAAAGATATTCAACGTTCCGCGTATGTTTATCGTGTTGACTGTGGTGGTTGTAATGGTTGTGAGATTGAAATTTTCTCTGCAATTACACCTGTTTTTGATGCCGAGCGATTTGGTATCAAGGTGGTTGCTTCACCTCGCCATGCTGATATTTTGTTATTTACTGGTGCCGTAACACGCCAAATGCGTGTACCGGCATTACGTGCTTATGAATCAGCACCAGATCCCAAAATTTGTATCTCTTATGGGGCTTGTGGTTGTGGTGGTGGGATATTCCACGATCTCTATTGTGTATGGGGTGGGAGTGAAACCATCGTTCCTATTGATGTGTGGATCCCTGGTTGTCCTCCGACACCTGCAGCAACTATTTATGGTTTTGCTGTGGCATTAGGCTTATTAGATCAAAAACTAAAAGGTCAAAATCACACTGAAGTGGATAATGAGCAAGCGTCACTGTTACTGCCGTCGATCCCTCTTGATACACGCGTAATGATAGAGCGTGAAGCTCGTCGTCTTGCTGGTTATTATCAAGGGCGACAAATTAGTGATCATTTCCTCACTTTACTTGATGGTGCCACAGTACAAGAAGTCAGTGGGCGTGTTGATGAATGGTTACGCCAAGCGAATGATCCTCGTTTAGCGGAAATTGTAAAACGACTGGTGCATTCATTAAACCAAGGAGGCGTTCATGTCTGATGACGCTAAAGTTTACTTTTGGTCATTAAGACAAAAGTTTGTTGATAGCGATGATGATATACCTGAGCAGGCGCAACAAGTGATGTACTACTCGTTGGCGATTGGTCATCACGTCGGCATGATTGACTGCTTAAAAACAGAGTTGGTTTGTCCTTTAGAAAAATATCAAGCATGGATTGATTTATTACCTGAGGGGGAAGCAAAACGAAAAATGCAAGGATTGCTAACTTTCGGTGAGATCAATATCAATTCTGAACATACTCACATGTTAGCTTTAGCTTTCGATCCTATTGCCAAAAGTGATGATCCACTTTTTAGTGAGTGGAGCCAAACGCTGATTAATTTATTAGGTGAAATTGTTATAGAGCCAGCGATTTATTTGATAGTAAAGAGAAAACCATGAGTGAAACAATGACAGCACCTAAGGTCGTATTAACGGTAGGAAATAGCATGATGGGGGATGATGGAGCCGGTCCTCTGTTAGCGGATTTAATGGAAGCAAACCCGATTGATGGTTGGATGGTTATCAATGGGGGAAGTGCACCAGAGAATGTTTCTTATCAAATAAGAGCATTACAACCGCAATGTGTTGTCATTGTTGATGCGGCTGATATTGGTTTAAAACCTGGTGAAATAAGGGTAATAGATCCTGATTATATTGCAGAAATGTTTATTATGAGCACCCATAACATGCCGTTAAATTTTCTGATAGATCAATTAAAGGACGATATCCCCGATATTACTTTCTTGGGGATCCAGCCCGATCTGGTGGGATTCTATTACCCAATGACCGAAGCGGTAAGAAACGCTGTTGATAAAGTTTATCAAGGCATTAAGTCTTGGCGAGTTGATTACTTTCCTGAGCTTGAAGTCTGTGATGAAGACGATATCGAAGAATAGAAAAATTAAAGTACAAAAAACATAAAGTATAAATAAGTATCCATAAGTAAAAAACATCCGTTCTGCGGATGTTTTATATTAATGAGTGATATAAGTGTCACAACCGCCAAAAAAAGACAGTTTTGTAACTTATATCACTCATGGATAAACAGTCATCTTGAGCCTATCTTTTTTAAAAAACGCACATCCTTAACCCTTTCTTCATCAGTATCAAGACAAAATTACTTATACTTAGCCTAACTAGTGAATTTTAGAGGCCTAATTGGCTCAAAAAGCGCACTTTTTGATTAATGTTAAGTGTAACATAGCAAGATTAGCTTCATATTAAGCTAACTATCTTTGCTACCCTGAATGCCCTTAAGCAAAAATGTTCACGACAAAATATTTCTGTCTTATTAAAAAAATAAAAGGTTCGGTATGTCCTCTTCTTTTCCCCAATTAAGTATTGTGGTGGCGGTTTTTAATGGTGAAAAATTTTTACCACAGTTTTTTAATTGTTTACATGCCCAACAACTGGAAAACTGGGAACTTATTTTAGTTGATGATGGCTCTACTGATAACTCTCGTCAGATCTTAGATAAATGGGAAAAACACTTTCCCAATGTCACTATTTTAACACAAGAAAACCAAGGTGTTTCCGTTGCGCGTAATACAGGATTTGCTGTTGCAAAGGGGGAATACGTTGCTTTTCCTGATATTGATGATGTGATAGATAAACGCATGTATCCCCGATTACTTGAAATTGCCAAGGCCGATAATTTGGATGTGGCAACCTGTAATGGGAATTATGTTTATGATGATAAAAACCGACCAACACGCCCTATCTTTCCTTCAACGCGTTTAACAACCACAGAGGTATTAACCGGGCCTCAATGGCTTGAACGTGCTCTTGAATCGAAAAAGTTCTTACATGTTACATGGCTAAATATTTATCGACGTCAGTTTTTATTGGAGCATGGTTATTACTTTGAGCCGGGTTTGCATCACCAAGATATTCCTTGGACGACAGAAGTGTTATTAACGGCGAAACGGGTAAAATATATCGATGAGCGTTATTACGACTATTTTATTCATTCTGGCTCCGTGTCGCATACGACACCCGATGACCGTATTCATGTAAGAACAATTTATAACTATATGAAAATACTTGAGATGCTGGATGCTATTAATCAACGCCATGCTGAGATAGCAAAAACGATCAATGCTTGTTATTGGCAAATAGCCAAAGAAGGTTTAGGTATTATTCATTCTATTGATGCGATTAGTTCACCAGAAACCAAAAAACAGATAGTTAAGGTATTTTTTGAGCGGGGAATTTGGGCATTAATTTGGAAAAATGCGAAAGATTTTAGATTAAAATGGCGTTTAGGCCGGCGTTATTTTCGACTGAAAAAAATATTAGCAGAATAAATATAAAGGGGTGTAATAATTTGCACCCTTTATTTTTTCATTAATATACTTATCGTAAAATTAGGTTATTTCGTAAAAATAGCAATTTATTTTGTTATATGCTCACGATTAAGAATGAGCATAACCTATATAACTGATTTATTAGAAAAAAACTGTGCTCTATTTAAAAATTTGTCATATTGAACGCTATTGCTTGATGAAAGTTTATGTAAAATCAATAAAATGTTGGATATTATTCGAGTAATTCAAGAAAAGCTTTTATGATGCCAAGCAATTAATCCTTTTGTCTGCATCAATGTGCAGAACATCATAATAACAACAGTTAACTTATTTCTTTTCTGTCTCTTTCAAACAGATTGAGACTGATGATAAGTCGTATCTAAAAAATCGGAGAATATTTATGTCTATTCGGTTTAGTTGGCGAAAATCGTTTATTGCTTTATCCTGCTTAGCCGCACTTAGTGTTCCTGTTACTACTTCAGCACAAACCTTAAAATTAGCCATTGGTGAAGAGCCGACAGAAGGTTTTGATCCCATGTTAGGGTGGAGCCATGGTAGCTACTTACTGCTACACAGCCCATTATTAAAGCAAAATGCGGATCTGACTTGGTATAGCAATATGCTCAGTGATTATCAGCCTAGTGCAGAGGGCACAACATGGAAGCTGACGTTAAAACCAGATTTGAAATTTTCTGATGGTTCCCCTTTAACCGCAAAAGATGTTGCCTTTACCTATAACAATGCTGCGGCAAGTGGCGGTAAAGTGGATATGGGAAACTTTCTTTCTGCAACGGCAGATGATGATTTACATGTCACTATTGCTTTAAAAGCGCCTCAAAGTACTTTTGTTAATGTATTAGGCTCGCTAGGCATTGTTTCAGCTGATAAATATGATGAAAAAACCTATGCACAAAAGCCGATTGGTGCCGGTCCTTATCGTATGGTCAGTTTTCAACCGGGTCAGCAACTCATCGTTGAGGCAAACCCTTATTATGCGGGTAAGAAAAATGATTTCGAAAAGCTTATCTTTGTTTTTCTTGATGAAGATGCCGCTTTTGCTGCCGCTCAAAGTGGACAACTAGGGGTTGTTCGTATTCCTCCTGCCACCGCAGCCATTGCTAAAAATTTGCCTAATGTAAAATTGTGGGAAAGAGCCAGTGTTGAAAATCGTGGTATCGTCTTTCCTATGGTGAAATCAGGTGAGAAAAATGCACAAGGGTATGATATCGGTAATGATATCACTGCAGATATCGCCATCCGTAAAGCGATTAACTATGCCCTTAACCGCCAATTACTGGCAGAGCAAGTATTAGATGGATATGCAGTTCCTGCTTATACCGGCGTAAAAGGATTACCTTGGGATCAAACCGAGGCCGCATTTAAAGATGGTGATATTGAAAAAGCCAAACAAATTCTTGATGATGCGGGTTGGAAATTCAATAAAAATGGCATTCGAGAAAAAGACGGTTTAGAAGCGAAATTGACACTCTGGTACACCAGTGGTGATGCAACTCGTCGTGATTTAGCAGAATCAATTCGTGCGTTAGTGCAACCTCTTGGCATTCAAATGGATCTTAAGTCAGGAAGCTGGGATACCGTAGAGCGTTATATGCACTCAAACCCGACTTTGTTTGGTTGGGGAAGTCTTGATCCGATGGAGCTCTATCATCACTATAGTATGAATGCCGCAGGTGTGGGTTACTATAATCCTGGGTATTATAAAAATCCTGCCGTTGAAAAACATTTACAAGCAGCATTAGATGCACCGACATGGCAACAAGCGGTACCACATTGGCAAGCGGTAGAGTGGGATGGTAAAAATGGCGTCGGTATCAAAGGTGATGCTGCTTGGGCTTGGTTAATGAATATTCAGCATACTTACTTAACCGATCCTTGTGTTGATTTAGGCACTGGCGCTCCGGAAATTCACGGTTCATGGTCATTATTAAATAGCGTAGATACTTGGAAGTGGACTTGTCAGTAATACGTCAAACAGTAGGATTTTTCCTGCGATTATTATGCCTGCTGCTGGTAACAACAGCAGGTGTTTTTATTTTATTAAGTTTTTCGCCGATTGATCCGATCAAGGCCTATATCGGTAGTGATTTGCTAAACGTTCCGCCTGAGCAGTATCCGCTGATAGCGGCTCGCTGGGGGATGGATCAGCCACTATGGATGCGTTTTTGGCTCTGGTTTAGCCAGATAATCCAAGGTGATTTTGGTTATTCCATGCTCTATAACATGCCGGTTATTGATGTTATTCGCCAACGGGCAGGGCCTTCGTTTATCCTGCTTTTTTCTGCATGGCTATTTTCAGGTGTAATAGGGGTGTTAATGGGGTTAGTGGCAGGACGATATCTTAATCGTTGGCCTGATAGGATCATCT
Source organism: Proteus sp. G2675 (assembly GCF_963886535.1). Lineage (NCBI taxonomy): Bacteria > Pseudomonadati > Pseudomonadota > Gammaproteobacteria > Enterobacterales > Morganellaceae > Proteus > Proteus sp. G2675. Next base: position 4,220 of record NZ_CAWPCB010000055.1, on the reverse strand, counting down.
CAACCCTCTCTTATTTGCTGTCCTCATTACCGACTTTTTGGGTTGGATTGCTGTTGTTATCGCTGTTTTCGGTAACGTTACACTGGGCACCCATTTGCTGTGCATGGCCGATGGGCAGTAGTGCTGAAGCAGCCACATTGGGCCAACGTTTTTCGCATCTTATTTTACCTATGATAGCGTTAGGATTATTAGGTACAGGTAATATCGCACTGCATACTCGCGCAAAAGTTGCTGAAGTGATGGGCAGTGAATTTATTCATTTTGCTAAAGCTCAAGGTGATAAAGGTTGGGCTATGATGCTTTTTCATGTTCTACGTCATGCCATTACTCCCGCACTTTGCTTACAGTTTGCATCAATTGGTGAATTGTTAGGTGGTTCATTATTGGCGGAGAAGGTTTTTGCTTATCCGGGATTAGGGCAAGCGACAGTAGATGCCGGATTGCGTGGGGATATCCCTCTATTAATGGGGATTGTTGTATTTAGCACAATTCTCATTTTCTTTGGAAACAGTATCTCTAACCACTTGTTACGACGAATTAATAAAGGAATTTTGCGCGACTTATGATTTACGATCCCAATAAGCCTTTATTTAGACTGCTATTTGTCTCAATCGTATTAGTGGGGCTGGTTATTTATGGCTTATCTGTTTCTCATACTGATATTGTGATGGATTTTTTAGCTAGAAACCAAGCGCCATCTACTCAGTACTGGTTTGGCACGGATAATTTAGGCCGTTCACTGTGGTTACGCTGTTTTCAAGGTATGTTAAGTAGCTTAAATATCGGTGTAACTAGTGCTGTTGTCAGTGGTGCGATTGCTTTGATATTTGCTGGGATCTCCTCCATTAATCGCCATTGTGATTTATTGGTCAGAGGGGTGGTTGATGCCTTGTTAGCATTACCTCATTTACTGTTGTTGATCTTGATCTGTTTTACTTTAGGTGGGGGACAGCAAGGTGTTATCTGGGCTGTTGCATTAACCCATTGGCCCAAATTAGCCCTAATTTTACGTGGTGAAATTCAACGTATTCGTGAAGCAGATTATGTGATGCTATCTCGCCGTATTGGCAATACACCTTTTGAGTGTGTGAAAAAACACTATATCCCAATGTTATTACCGCAATGGATTGTAGGAACGTTGCTTATGTTTCCACATGCGGTATTGCATAGTGCTGCGTTGAGCTTTTTAGGTTTTGGGCAAGCAGCGCATGAGCCTTCTCTTGGATTGCTATTAGCGGATGCCTTACGTTATTTAAGTACCGGTGCTTGGTGGATGGTGTTTTTCCCCGGATTAATTTTAATGTGCTTGGTATTGATATTTGATCAATTTGCTAAAGCCATGCAGCAACTATGGTTAAGAGGGGCAGGATGTTAAGTTTTGAACAGCTTTCCATTGATATTGCGCAGTTTCGTTGGTTAGGAAAGCGCACTTGGCAGCCTTTATTAAAATCTATTTCTCTTGATATTAAACCTGGCAAAATGCTGGCTTTAGTGGGGGGCAGCGGTGAAGGTAAAAGTTTACTCCTGCAAAGTGCATTGGGACTACTACCTGCTAATATGCGAACCCGAGGCACAATTAAACTTAATGGGCATCCGTTAACCGAGCGAGAGCTTATTGCTTATCGTGGTAATACTTTTTGCTATATTCCTCAAGGTGTAACAGCGCTTAATCCGTTAATTAGCATTGGTGAACAACTGGGCCGTTCAGCGCGGTTAAGTGGTGCTGATATCACCTATGAAGATATTAAACACCAATTTGGTTTATATCACCTCTCTAGCTCGTTAGTGAAAACTTACCCCGCAAAATTATCGGGGGGAATGGCTAAACGAGTACTCGCCTGCAATGCAACATTATCTAATGCACAATATATACTGGCTGATGAGATAACATCATGGCTTGATGATGAACACGCTTGTTTATTGCTAGAGCATTTAAAAGAGTTATGTCACCAAGGTAAATCAGTCCTATGGGTCACCCATGATTTAGCTTTGGCTGCTCGTTATGCCGATACCATTGCTGTGTTGAGGCAAGGGGAGCTAAATGAGATAGTCGCTGCTAAAGCGCTTTATCATCATGGTGGGAGTGAGTGGCTAAAAACATTGTGGAATGCACTGCCTGAACAGCAGTTTTTAGATCTACAAGAGGGGGCTTGCAACCCATACCCATATTGAGTAGTGATAGATTATCTTCTTTATATACCTTTTTCTCTTAGAGAACCCTATTTTTGAGGTTATTTTTATGCCACTTTTAGCGCTACAGCAACTCTCTGTGCAACAAGCCGGTAAGATGTTATGGCATGATCTCTCTTTTTCATTAGAGGCGGGAGAGCGCTTAGGCATTTCTGCGCCAAGTGGTAGAGGAAAAACAACGTTAGGTCGTGTATTAGCACAATGGCAAATGCCGACTAGTGGGCAAATTCTTTTTAATCAGCAACCTCTGCCTAAGAAAGGTTATTGTCCCATTCAATTGGTTCCGCAACATCCTGATAAATGTTTTAATCCATTTAGAACAACCGGAGAGAGTGTACGTGATGCATGGGTGCCTGATAGCCTGTGGCTTGAAAAATTGATGATAGAGCCAGAGTGGTTAACCCGTAGGCCTAATGAGTTATCAGGAGGAGAATTGGCACGTATTGCATTACTACGAGCACTTGATCCTCGAACACAATTATTAATTGCAGATGAAGTGACTGCACAATTAGATGCACAGATCCAAGCCAAAATTTGGCAAGTATTAATCGATGAAAGTCAAAAACGTCCTTTAAGTTTAATTATCTTTAGTCACAATAAAGCCTTACTAGAAAAAGTATCTACCAGAATATGGTGGGTAGATAAGGAAAAAACATGTTGATAGTAAAAAGGATACTGGAGCGATTTTAATAAAAAAAAGCTTCCTGTATTTTGAAATATAGGAAGCAAACTATTACTACTAATTATAATAATAATAAGGAATTAAAAACGATATGTATAACCAATACCCATATGAATATCTTGATTACGATAAGGGGTCATTTGCCAATTTGTTGTCGTATTAACAGATGACTGTTTATCTAGTTGGTAAGTTAGCCCTACACTAGCAAATGGACGCTGTGCTAACTGTTTTTTGTTGTCGTTATAGTTAATTTTTTGCTGACCTAGATAATCAATATGACTTTGGAAGTCACCTTGGTGATGTGATAAATGCCATAATAAACCCGCTTTGCTGTCCAGTTTGAGTTTGGCATTGACTGTATACTCTATTCCTAATCCTATTTTTGCAAGCAATGAATGTGCATTAAGTTCTTGATAATGGACTGCAAGTTTAGTCCCTTGTGTTTCGCTATAAGCAGAGCGTGATGTTTGATTAAAAGTAAGTCCTGCAAAAGGCGTTACAGTGATAAGCTTATTGAGTGTGTAAGGATAATATCCTTGTAAATCAATATAATAACCGGAGATCTTTGCGTGGCCTTTACCCGCTTCGGTATTATCTAATATTGGTCTTTTAATCGTGACTTTGCGGTTTACATATGCCCCTTTTAATGAAAGATGTAATGCATTGCCATTCGAGGTTGGGTTTAGTGACGGGATTAAATCAACGCTAAAACCAATTAACGGTAAAGGGTATCCTTGATATTCATAGCCTGTCGGTAAAGAAGAGTAGCTATCGCTATCAATAGCAAGACCAATCACTAATGGTGTTTGATTGATATCAAAACGATAAGCTCCACTAATGCCCGTTTGTATAGCGTTGGCTTTATCAATATTTTGATAGTGTGTGAAGCCACTAAGACATGCTTTTTCAGTACCGACAGAACAGGTGGCAGAAGCGAGATAGCGCAATTGCCCTTGTTGCATCTCGATAAGTTTATAGCCGTTTTCAGCCATTAATTGCATTGATTTATAGCTGTTTTCTACATCGATTGGTTTACTGATAGCTGTCGATGATTTTGCTGTTTCTTTCTCTTTTACCTTTTCTTTAGCCTGTTGTACTTGTTCATCTTCTACAGGGGGAAGTTCTTTATCAGCTTGTAGTCTGGCTAGGCGCTCTTGCTCCGTTTTTTCCTGCTCAGCTTGCAGTCTGGCTAGGCGCTCTTGCTCCGCCTTTTCCTGCTCAGCTTGCAGTCTGGCTAGGCGCTCTTGCTCCGCCTTTTCTTGCTCAGCTTGCAGTTTGGCTAGGCGCTCTTGCTCCGCCTTTTCTTGCTCAGCTTGCAGTCTGGCTAGGCGCTCTTGCTCCGCCTTTT
>NZ_CAWPCB010000054.1:0-109172 GCF_963886535.1 Proteus sp. G2675 | reverse complement strand
GCAAATGCTTGAACCAAAATGATCCAAGCACCCGCCTGTATACTAACAGAAAATAGCCGTGTGTCTCTGTTTATTTTGCCAAAATAAAGCTAAAAAGATTTATTAAATCAATAGGTTATTTTGTTTTATAAGTGGGGTTTATAATGCGTTGTTTGATTTATGATCTATTTAAAAACGTCCGTGATATATATTGAACGCAAGTGATATGATTGTTTAAAGTAGGGTGCTTGTGAACACAAGGCGCAACAACGTTGGGCGAGAAATTGTGGGGGAAAATTCCCCCACAAAGCTATTTATCGCAAGATAAATTCGCTTGAACTAGGGTGTTAGCACTGCTGATATTAAAAGAGCACAATCTTTCATGTCTCAGTAGGGTAAAACACAAAACTGTAATACATACAGTAATCAGCCCAATAAGGGCAAGCTTAGTCATTTCTCTTGACACTCCTTGTTAAAGGAGACAGAATCAAGTTGTTTGGGACTTGAGACTGCCTCGAATTTTATGTAAATAGAATTCGGGGCTTTCGTCTTTTTGGTCCTTGCAAATGCTTGAACCAAAATGATCCAAGCACCCGCTTGTATACTAACAGAAAATAGCCGTGTGTCTCTGTTTATTTTGCTAAAATAAAGCTAAAAAGATTATTAAATCAATGAGTTATTTTGTTTTATAAATGGGGTTTATAATGCGTTCTTTGATTTATCAACCATTATAAAAAAACGCCAGTGATAATCTGGCGTTTTTATAATTTATTGAAGTGAATTCAATAATTAGGCATTTTCTTGTTGGCTTGCTTGAATTGCAGTTAATGCAACAGTGTAGACGATATCATCGACTAACGCGCCACGAGAAAGGTCGTTAACAGGTTTACGCATACCTTGTAACATTGGTCCAATGGAAACCAAGTCTGCTGAACGTTGTACTGCTTTATAGGTAGTGTTACCGGTGTTTAGATCAGGGAAGATAAACACAGTTGCTTTACCCGCAACAGGTGAGTTTGGTGCTTTAGATTTAGCAACGTCAGCCATTACAGCCGCATCATATTGTAAAGGACCATCAATAATCAGATCTGGACGTTTTTCTTGTGCTAAACGAGTTGCTTCTCGCACTTTTTCAACGTCACTGCCAGCACCTGAGTTACCTGTAGAGTAAGAGATCATCGCAACGCGTGGGTCGATACCAAACGCTTTTGCTGAGTCTGCAGATTGAATAGCGATTTCAGCCAGTTGTTCTGCGGTTGGATCTGGGTTAATTGCGCAGTCACCATAAACATAGACTTGTTCTGGTAATAGCATAAAGAACACAGAAGACACTAATGAGCTACCGGGTGCAGTTTTAATTAACTGTAGTGGTGGGCGAATAGTGTTAGCGGTTGTATGAACAGCGCCAGAAACAAGACCATCAACGACGCCTTTTTCTAACATTAAGGTACCGAGAACAACGTTATCTTCTAACTGTTCACGAGCAACAACTTCTGTCATACCTTTGTTTTTACGCAGTTCAACTAAGCGAGGTACATAAATTTCACGTACTTCTTTAGGATTGACGAGTTCAATACCTGTACCTAATTCAACACCTTGTGCTGCAGCAACACGACGAATTTCTTCAGGATCACCTAACAGTACACAGGTTGCGATACCACGTTCAGCACAAATAGACGCGGCTTTAACGGTACGAGGTTCATCACCTTCAGGTAATACGATGCGTTTTTTCGCCTTACGAGCTAATTCCGTTAATTGATAACGGAATGCTGGTGGTGATAAACGATTAGGACGTTCAGAGTTTGCTGTCAGTGAATCAATCCATTGGTTATTGATATGTTGAGCAACATAGTTCTGAATTTTTTCGATACGCTCATGGTCATCTGCTGGCACTTCTAAGCTAAAGCTTTGCAGATTTAATGAAGTCTGCCAAGTGTTTGAATTAACCATAAAGATAGGTAGACCAGTTTCAAATGCACGCTCACACAATTGTTTAATTGGTGCATCGATTTGGTAACCACCTGTGAGTAAGATAGCACCGATTTCAACGCCATTCATTGCAGCAAGACATGCTGAAACTAACACATCTGGGCGATCGGCAGAAGTGACAAGCAATGAACCTGGGCGGAAATGCTCTAACATATGTGGAATACTACGAGCACAGAAAGTCACAGACTTAATACGACGAGTTTCAATATCACCCTTATTGATGATAGTCGCATTTAAGTGTTTTGCCATATCTGTAGCACGAGTAGCGATTAAATCGAAGTTCCATGGAATGCAACCCAATAAAGGAAGTGGGCTATTTTTTTCGATGGTATTTAAATCGATATTAGAGATAATCGCTTTGCTTGAGTCATCAAAAATTTCTGATAAATCAGGGCGAGTACGACCTTGATCATCCACAGGGGCATTTAATTTATTAACAATCACACCTGTGATATTTTGATTTTTTACACCACCAAATTCAGCACGAGCAAATTCAATGCGCTCTTTTAACTGCTCAGCGGTGTTGTTGCCTAATGCAGTAACGAAAACAATTTCAGCACCTAATGTTTTGGCAATCTCATAGTTTAAAGATTGTGCAAAAGGGTGCTTACGCATTGGCACTAAGCCTTCAATCAGTACAACTTCTGCATCAGCAGTATTTTCGTGATATCTAGCAACAATTTCTTCCATCAGAACATCTTTTTTATTGGAGCTGAGTAATGACTCAACGTAATCCATATTTAAAGGTTCTGCGGATTGAATTGTGGAGTGAGAGCGGATAATCGCAGTGGTTTGATCTAATGCGCCTTTAACACGAGGCTGTGCGATAGGTTTGAATACACTAAGGCGAACGCCTTTTTGTTCCATAGAACGGATTACACCCAAGCTGACGCTGGTTAAACCTACACGTGTATCAGTTGGGACTAGCATAATTGTACGGGACACGGAAACCTCTTTAAATATCGGTTGCTCGTTATGTGAAACAGTACTGCCAGCATAACACTGGCAGTACATCAAAAAACTTAAGCGGTCAGGCGGCTAGCATCCTGAGCGATAACTAACTCTTCGTTAGTTGGGATAACAACAGCAAGACGGCTGTTATCGGTAGTGATGGTGCCTGATTTACCGAAACGTGCATCTAAGTTACGCTGATGATCAACTTCAAAACCTAATAGAGCGAGTTTTTTCAGTGATAATTCACGAACCATTGCTGCATTTTCACCGATACCACCAGTGAAGATAATGGCATCTAAACGACCTTCCATCAGTGCACAATAAGAACCGATGTATTTCGCTAAGCGATGGCAGTAAACGTCCATTGCACGTTTAGCATCAGCTTTTGTTTCGTAGTTATCTTCAACATAACGGCAGTCACTAGTAACTTCCGTTAAACCTAATAAACCAGATTCTTTAGTGAGCAGTTTATTAATATCTTCAACGCTCATACCTAAAGTGTCATGTAAATGGAACACGATAGCAGGATCGATATCACCACTACGAGTACCCATGACTAAACCTTCTAATGGTGTTAAACCCATAGAAGTATCAACACATTTACCGTTAACAATAGCAGAAACAGAACCACCATTACCTAAATGGCAAGTGATTACGTTCAGTTCATCAACAGGTTTATTTAACATTTTAGCTGCTTCACGGGAAACAAAGAAATGGCTAGTTCCGTGAGCACCGTAACGGCGGATGCTGTGATCTTTATATAAGCTGTATGGCAGAGCATACAGATAAGCTTCTTCTGGCATTGTTTGGTGGAATGCAGTGTCAAATACTGCCACCATTTTATTAATTAAATGAGGGAAGGCTTTACGCGCTTCTTCAATACCAATAAGGTGAGCTGGGTTATGTAATGGGGCAAATGGAATAGCCGCCTCAATACCTTTGATGACTTCGTCAGTAATGACGACAGATTTAGTAAATTTCTCGCCACCGTGAACAATACGATGACCAATTGCTGCGATTTGTTGTGAAAGTTCTGGTTTTTCAGCCAGAATAGTATTAACAATAAAGTTTAATGCTTCGCTGTGGGCAGCACCAGCGCCTAAAGCCGCTTCATGTTTCTGACCATCCATTTTCCACTTCAGGCGGGCTTCAGGAAGGTTGAAGCACTCAGCCAAGCCTGAAAGGAATTCTTCACCATTTTCTGGGTTAATAATTGCAAACTTAAGAGAAGAACTACCGCAGTTCAGTACCAGCACCAGCTTACTTGACATGGAATTACCTATTTATCTTGTTGTCGTAGTGTCTTTTATATTATAAAGACGATGGTTAATAAAACGTCACTCATAAAAGCCTATCGCATTACTATGATGACATTAATGATACGCATCATGCTTAGGGTAAAAAACTTGATGCTAATTATAGTTGCCAATCATCAATTGGACGATTTTTATTCACCCCAAAATTTTTGCCCGAAAATCGGCGAAAAGGGTTGAAAATCACGCCGGCAAACAAAATATAGCGCTTTATTGCCACAAACCTTTAGAATGAGCACAGGATACAGAGTAAAGGCAACAAAGACAAAATATACTTAATTCTACTAAAAGATTTTTATTCTTTATAGATGTTTTTTAAAAGTTATAGAAAAAATTGATTGAGGTCATTATGAACGAACCGACAGTGACTCCCCCAGGTTTCTTCAAAAAGTTACGCCTAGGGAACGAGTATCTAAAAACCTGGCCGGTTGAGAAGCAATTAGCCCCAGTTTTTCCTGAAAATAGAATGATAAAAGCAACGCGTTTTGGCATACGTTATATGCCTCCTATCGCTATTTTTACATTAACCTGGCAAATTGCATTAGGTGGCGATTTGGGGCCGGCGATCACTACTGCACTTTTTGCCTGTAGCCTGCCAATGCAAGGATTATGGTGGTTAGGAAAACGCGCTGCAACGCCATTACCCGCTGTGTTACTCAATTGGTTTTATGAAATTCGTGAAAAATTTGAGCAAGCGGGTATTGCATTAGCCCCAGTAGAAAAGACGCCAACCTATCTCTCATTAGCGCATTTGCTTAAACGTGCTTTTAAGCAACTTGATCGCTCTTTTCTTGATGATGTGTAGAACATTTGTTCTACCTTCTTCATGGGTTATTTAATGGATTAAAATTACCCCTGTTTAGATCAAAAAACGTGTTGTTAGCACTACTCAAGTGTTTTGATTAATGCCATGCTCTCTCCAATAATTTCTTTGGAGAATTAATGATGGAAATGACACACGCACAACGCTTGATCCTCTCTAATCAATATAAAATGATGACCATGATGGATCCTGATAACGCTGAACGTTATCGTCGCTATCAGACAATTATTGAACGTGGTTATGGATTACAATTACGTGAATTAGACCGCGATTTTGATGAGATGTCAGAAGAGACCTGCCGAACCATTATTAACATCATGGAAATGTACCATGCATTGCAAGTTTCTCGAGAAAATTTAAAATCACCAGAAATGCCGGATGCTCGTCGAGTGGCATTTATGGGTTTTGATGCAGCAACAGAATCTCGTTATCTTAGCTATGTACGCTTTATGGTCAATACTGAAGGGCGATATACGCATTTTGATAGTGGTAGTCATGGTTTTAACTCTCAAACGCCTATGTGGGAGAAATACCAAAGAATGCTGGCTGTTTGGTTAGCCTGTCCACGTCAATATCACCTAAGCAGTGTTGAGATCCAACAAATACTGAATGCGTAATTATTAACGCATCACGATAAGGTAGGCATAAAATATGACAATCACCTGTAAAGGCTTTCTTTTTGATTTAGATGGTACATTAGTTGATTCATTGCCTGTTGTTGAATACTGTTGGGCACTATTTGGTGAGCGAGTAGGGGTATCAACACAAGAAATTAATAACTATATCCATGGAAAGCCGGCCATTGAGTCGATTCGCCATTTTATGCCTAATGCTACGCAAGCACAGATTGAAGAGACTTTTCGTTGGCTAGAAAAGTTAGAAGCGACACAAACAGAAGGATTAGCCCCTCTTCCGGGGGCTATCGAACTCATTAATCGCTTAAACGACTTAGCGATCCCTTGGGCAATTGTCACCTCAGGCACAGTACCAATTGCCTCTACTCGTCAGTCAGTTACAGGTATTCCTGAGCCTAAACATTGGGTGACGGCAGAATGTATCACTCAAGGGAAACCCAACCCTGAGCCTTATCTTTTAGGGGCAAAAAAATTAGGCTTAGCTCCCAAAGAGTGTGTGGTTTTTGAAGATGCTGCTGCAGGTATTTATTCTGGTTTAGATGCCGGGTGTCAGGTTATTGCCGTACATGCTCCGATTTCCCTTCCTCGTCGTAATGAAATTGATTTAATCATTGATTCATTAAATGATTTACAAATTGACAAAGAAAATCAGCAAGTCGTTATTAAGCATAAATGTTAATCATTTATTTGATCATATAACGAGATTTATATTGGTAAAAATGGTCTACTTATCAATGCAGTGAATTGACGTATTAATCTGTTTTCACTTATTGCTGATCGAGGCCATTTTGAATAGCGAATTATTATGGGTTTTAAGCCTGCTATTGATAGCTATTGTCCTTTTTACGACCAACAAAATCCGCATGGATGTGGTCGCTTTACTTGTCATCGTCGCTTTTGTTCTTAGCGGCACTCTCTCATTAAATGAAGCCACGGTAGGATTTAGCGATCCGAACGTATTACTGATTGCGGCCCTTTTTGTTATTGGGGAAGGATTAGTAAGAACAGGTGTGGCATATCAAATGGGAGATTGGCTAGTACGAGTTGCGGGTAGTAGTGAAGTAAAAATGCTGGTGCTATTAATGATCTGTGTTGCAAGTTTAGGGGCTTTTATGAGCTCGACAGGGGTGGTGGCTATTTTTATTCCTGTGGTGCTCAGTGTGGCGGCACGGATGAAAACTTCTCCCAGTCGATTAATGATGCCTCTTGGCTTTGCGGGGTTAATTAGTGGTTTAATGACCCTAGTTGCGACACCGCCTAATATGGTGGTTAATAGTGAATTAGTTAGGGAAGGGCTACCCAGTTTTCAGTTTTTCTCTATTACCCCAATAGGGATCGCTGTATTAGTTGCGGGTGTGTTATATATGCTGGTGGTACGTCGTTGGTTAGGTTCAAGTGAAGGGGGTAAGCAAAAAGAGGTTTATCGTCGTACTTTTCGTGATCTTATCCGTGATTACCAATTAGCAGGGCGTGCACGTCGCTTAGCCATACGTAAAGGTTCACCACTGATTGGTCACTCTCTAGATGAATTACATTTACGCTCTCGCTATGGAGCAAACGTTGTCGGTATTGAACGCTGGAGGCGTTTTCGGCGTGTTATGGTCAGTGCGACGGGAGGCACTGAATTAAGAGAGCGAGATGTCCTATTAGTGGATATGTCAGCAAGTGAGGTAGATTTACGAGAGTTCTGTCGTGAACAAATGTTAGAGCCGATGGTGTTACGTGGAGAGTATTTTTCTGAGCAATCTCGTGATGTGGGATTAGCAGAAGTCTCTATGAACCCTGACTCAGAATTATTAGGAAAATCATTAAGAGAAATCAAATTCCGTACACGTTATGGGCTAAACGTTGTGGCTATTCGCCGTGAAGGGAGTGCTTTACCGGGGAAAATTGTTGATGAGCCATTACGTCTAGGAGATGTGTTACTGGTTATTGGTGATTGGAAATTAATTCGTATACTTTCGACAAAACCGCGTAATTTTATTGTATTAAATTTAGCGGCTGAAATTGATACTGTTGCACCGGCCTCATCGCAAGCACCACATGCACTTTTTTCATTAGCATTAATGGTTGCATTAATGGTGACCAATGAAGTACCTAACTTTATTGCCGCGTTAATTGCTTGCTTATTGATGGGAAAATTTCGCTGTATAGATATGGAAAGTGCTTATCGTTCTATTCATTGGCCAAGTATTATCTTGATTGTCGGGATGATGCCTTTTGCGGCTGCATTGCAAAAAACTGGGGGTATCGAGCTTATCGTTAATGGACTTATGGATGTAGCAGGGAATGCTGGGCCACAGGTTATGTTAGTCTGTTTATTTGTACTTTGTGCCACTATTGGTTTATTTATCTCTAATACGGCAACGGCGGTGTTAATGGCACCGATTGCAATAGCAGCGGCCCATCAAATGGATGTCTCTCCGTTACCTTTTGCAATGGTCATTGGTGTTGCTGCATCGGCGGCGTTTATGACACCTGTATCATCCCCAGTTAATACCCTGATCCTTGAGCCTGGTGGTTATAAATTTGCTGATTTTATTAAAATAGGGGTGCCTTTTACCATTATTGTGATGTTGATTAGCGTTTTCTTAATACCGCTATTATTCCCATTTTAATCGGTTATCTTTTGCAAAAACGCCGTTTAGTTTCATTTATTATAAACGGCGTTTTTACTACTTACTCACTGATCTCATCTAGCGATAAACTAAAGCCTGGTACAAACACTTTCATAAAATAGTCCATCTCAGGGCTATGTCTTTCTGCTAACGTTTTTTCTAAACGATTTTTGGCCAAATTAAATTCGCTATTACCCGCAGCTAACTCTTCAAGGCATTTTAAATAGGCACATAAACTATCAGCTTGTTTGACAATAAAAGTTTCTTCCTCACTATGTAATTGCTCATCGATAAGAGGGCGAAAATCTTCTTGTAACTCTTCGGGTAACATTTCAATCAATTTTTGCTGAGCATATTTTTCTATTTTTTTATATTCATGAGCAATTTGTGGATTGTGGTATTTAATAGGAGTTGGCATATCACCGGTGATAACCTCACTGGCATCATGATACATTGCTTGTAGTGCAATACGCTCGGCGTTGACATTGCCATCAAATTTACGATTTTTAATCACCGCTAATGCATGGGCAACAAAAGCCACTTGTAAACTATGCTCAGAGACATTTTCTTGGCGAATATTACGCATCAGAGGCCAGCGTGTAATTAGCTTTAAACGAGAAAGGTGGGCAAAAAAGTAACTCATAATATCTCCCAATAGCGTGATTGAAGAGATTATTGTGAGTGGATAGACACTAGATGTAAACGGTGATCAGTAAGAAAATAAAAAAACGCAATATAACCTCAGTGATATTGCGTTTTATCTTTATTAATAATAACTATTGATGGTAGCCGACAATAAAACGACCAAATTTTTGAATCGCCATCTCTAAATCATTCTCACGAGGGAGTGTCACAATACGGAAATGATCAGGGTGGGGCCAGTTAAATGCAGTACCTTGCACTAATAAGACTTTTTCTTGTAATAGTAAATCGAGGATCATTTTTTGGTCATCTTTAATACTATAACGATTTAAGTCTATTTTAGGGAACATATACAACGCTCCCATTGGTTTAACGCAAGAAACCCCTGGGATTTGATTGATAAGCTCCCATGCGCGGTTGCGTTGCTCGTATAAACGGCCTCCAGGTAGAATAAATTCACTGATACTTTGATAGCCACCCAATGCCGTTTGGATCGCGTGTTGCATCGGCACGTTGGCACATAAGCGCATAGATGCCAGCATATTTAAGCCTTCAATATAGCCTTTTGCTTGTTTTTTCGGGCCATTAAGTACCATCCAACCTTGGCGGAATCCTGCAACACGATAGGTTTTTGATAAACCGTTAAAGGTAACAGTTAATAAATCAGGTGCCATTGCGGCAATAGAGTGATGTTGGGCATCATCATAAAGAATTTTGTCATAAATTTCGTCGGCAAAAATAATCAAATTGTGTTGACGGGCAATTTCAACAATTTCCAGCAAAATCTCTTTGCTATATACCGCGCCGGTTGGATTGTTAGGGTTTATAATCACAATACCGCGCGTTCTGGGGGAGATTTTACGACGGATATCATCTAAATCAGGAAACCAACCTTGTTGCTCATCACACATGTAATGAACAGCATTACCCCCAGAAAGAGAAACCGCAGCGGTCCATAATGGGTAATCAGGCGCTGGAACTAGCATTTCATCGCCATCATTTAATAATGCTTGCATAGCTTGTACGATAAGCTCTGAAACACCGTTACCAATATAGATATCTTCAACAGTTACATCACGCATATCACGGGCTTGGTAATGTTGCATGATGGCTTTACGTGCTGAAAAAAGCCCTTTAGAGTCGCTATAGCCTTGAGAGCTAGGTAGGTTACGAATAACATCTACTAAGATTTCATCTGGCGCTTCAAAACCGAAAGGTGCTGGGTTACCAATATTGAGTTTTAATACTTTATTACCTTCTTCTTCCAGACGTTTTGCTTCTTGCAAAACCGGTCCTCGAATGTCATAACAAACATGGTCGAGTTTACTTGATTTTTTTATTTGATTCATAGCACGTTTACCTAATCGGGTATGACTTTATCTACATAGCGACATTTATATTTCTCATACACATCTCGGGAAGATATAAATGAAAAGGCTGTCCCAGCAAATTAACTGTTCTATCACTCTACTCTTACACTACAAACTTTTGAAGATGCTAGATAATTTTTGGTGTAAAAGGTCAGTTTATTCTAAAGAACTTATTTTGATGACTGAAAGTATCACTTAATCTGGTGGTATGTTCTTATTTTGAATAAAAATAAAAAATATTATGCTGGTGAAGGGAGGGTTTTTAGTGCGTTTTTTAACAATAACCAGATGTGAGAGGGACGTTGATAAGATGTTGCATAATCAATTATTGAATAATTTTATCGGATTTGTATTATCTTACTTAATATATTAAATTTTCAAATAATATGGTTAAATCTATTTTTATTCATATCAATCAAATAGTTTTTATATAAATTAAATTGAAATCTTAAATATATTTTATAAGGGTGGATACTTAAAATAGCATACACAGTTAAGGTAATTTAAATTATTTTAAAAATGTTAAAATTTATGTATTCCTAGAGAGCATTGTATGATCTACATCTAACTTGTAATGATGGTATACAGTTCTTTCTTGTAGATCCTTAGAATGATAATAAAATTTAATTTGTTACAAAAAAATGCAGTTGCTTGCGAACTAGGAGGTGTAAACGACAACAAACAAATGTAAAGTATTCAGTATGTCTTTGCTCTCTTTTTCAGAGTAAGGTACTGTCTGAATCGGAAGTCCAATTTAGACTTTTGATAAAAAACACCAGGTATATGTAATTTAAAAATCAAAAATAAGTGAAGAATAAACAATGATTAATGCAAATCGTCCGATAATGAATCTCGACCTCGATCTGCTTAGAACGTTTGTTGCTGTAGCAGATTTGAATACTTTTGCAGCCGCTGCAGCCGCTGTATGTCGAACTCAATCTGCAGTCAGTCAGCAGATGCAACGTTTAGAGCAATTAGTCGGCAGAGAACTCTTTGCCCGTCATGGTCGTAATAAACTGTTAACAGAGCATGGCTTACAATTATTAGGCTATGCACGTCAAATTCTCCGTGCTAATGATGATGCAACTGCTTCATTAACATATAGTGATGCTGAAGGTGAGTTACGTATTGGTGCATCTGATGATTCCGTCGATACACTACTACCATTTTTGTTAAATCGTATCGCATCAGTATATCCACGTTTAGCGGTTGATGTGCGTATTAAGCGTTCTCAATTTATTGAGACTATGCTTGATAACCACGAAATCGACTTAGCATTAACCACTGCACGTATTGGACATCATCCACGCACAGCGTTACGTACAGCGCCTGTTTTGTGGCATTGTGCCCCTGATTTCCAATTACAAATGAATGAGCCTATTCCTTTAGTGGTCATGGACGAAACTAACCCATTCCGTCAGTTGGCAACAAATACACTAGATGACGCAGGTATTCAATGGCGTATTGCGTATGAAGCGGCTTCTTTATCTGCGGTTCGTGCTGCTGTAAATGCCGAAGTGGGGATCACAGCTCGTCCATTAGAAATGCAAAATGCTGATTTACGTATATTAGGCGAAAGCGAAGGGTTACCTCGTTTGCCTGAGACTCAGTACTGGTTATATCGTAATTTTGATGAGCAAAACGAAGCTGTATTAACGGTATTCAATGCCATCGAAAATAAGAAAACGCCTTATACTGTCACTTCAGTTGAAGAAGCGCATTCTTTAGATTTAGAGTAAGGCGCAGAGTGATATTGTTATCATGATTATTTGGATAACCCATATTAACGGTTAAAAATAGTCAAACGAAACAATAAAGTGATATATCACAATCAACGGAAACAGGTGCTATAAACGCATTTGTTTCCGTTTTTTTATGCTTTATTTTTAAATAGTCACATTGGTTTAATATTTATAGAGATTAATGTATATCACAGTGTGATCCACCTCTCTTTTCCCGCTCAGTCGCTTTGTTAAAAAATTGTATGCAGGTGTGATGGGTTACACGCTTGTAGAAATTGTTAACAAATAAAAGGTTTGTCTAGGTTTTCAGGGAATAAATAGTCAAATGAAAACGGATATTTGACCTTCTCCACATTATTGGAAAGTTAATTTGTTAAAATTTGGATAAAATTTAAACTGATTATGTATTTTTTCGACTATTTTGTGAGTTTGATCAAAAAAATAAGGCACATTTGCCTATATAGAGTCAGGTTTTTCCTGAGATACTGGTGTAGTAAAATCGAATTATCGGTTAGACTAAGCGTGTTAGCAGAAAATTTGTAGGTTGACTGACACGTTTTAGCATTGGCCAGTAATTGGGTGTTAAAAATGAGTGTTAAATTTGTTAAGAAGCGACGGAAAACTGAGTGAGTTATCACAATGTTTTCCTTAAAAGAAGAAAGGTTTAAATAGATTGTTATCATTTATTTAATTAGCAAGTCTGTTGTTTTACCTTTTTTTTCGTATTAATAAATGTGGTGTAAACCGCCGGATAAGAGTTGGTTAATTGACACCACCTTTGATGAGTAAGCAATGAGTATGTCTACGACCACCGAAGTTATCGCCCACTATTGGGCATTTGCTGTCTTCTTAATAGGCGCATTGGGGTTATGTTCGCTCATGTTGCTGGGTGCCCGCTATTTAGGCGGCCGTGCACAAGCAAGGGCTAAACATGTTCCTTATGAATCTGGCCTTGATTCCGTTGGCAGCGCTCGTCTGCGCATGTCAGCTAAATTCTATTTAGTTGCCATGTTTTTCGTAATTTTCGATGTTGAAGCACTGTTTCTTTATGCTTGGGCCGTTTCCGTACGTGAAGTGGGCTGGTTAGGCTTTATTGAAGCAGCTGTCTTTATCGCAATTTTATTAGCTGGATTATTCTATTTGGTTCGTATTGGTGCATTAAATTGGACACCAGTTCGCTCTCGCCGTGAAACCGCGGGTAAAAGCCATGTCAGATTAACCAGCGGCAAACATCCGCAGCAGTAATAAGCGAGGCATTAAAAATGGATTATACGCTCACCCGCATAGATCCGAACGGTGAGAATGACCGTTATCCCCTGCAATCACAGGAAATTGTCAGTGACCCGTTAGATGCTCACGTTCATCGCAGCGTGTATATGGGAAAACTGGAACATGCGTTACATGACGTTGTGAACTGGGGCAGAAAAAACTCTTTATGGCCATATAATTTTGGTCTTTCCTGTTGTTACGTTGAAATGGTGACGTCATTTACTGCGGTCCATGACGTAGCGCGTTTTGGTTCTGAAGTATTACGAGCTTCCCCTCGTCAAGCTGACTTTATGGTGGTTGCAGGAACCTGCTTTACAAAGATGGCGCCCGTTATTCAGCGTTTATACGATCAGATGCTAGAGCCTAAGTGGGTTATTTCCATGGGAGCTTGCGCTAACTCTGGTGGTATGTATGACATCTATTCGGTAGTGCAAGGTGTCGATAAATTCATCCCTGTTGATGTGTATATCCCAGGATGCCCACCTCGTCCAGAAGCTTATATGCAAGCATTGATGTTATTACAAGAGTCCATTGGTAAAGAACGTCGCCCATTATCTTGGGTGGTGGGCGACCAAGGCGTTTACCGTGCCAATATGCAGTCAGAACGAGAAAGAAAACACGGTGAGCGGATCGCAGTAAAAAATCTGCGTACTCCAGACGAAATTTAAAGGCTTTTGCCTAAGACGTAACCAGAGCAATGTGTTGCGATCATAGTAACCCTGATCAAAGTTGTGGTGAATAGAAATGACCGATCAGATAGCGCAAAATAGCGCACGGCCAGCGTGGGAAACCAGCGATCATATTGATGATCAGGTGGTTAACGAACTGCGTCAGAAATTTGGGCCAGATGCGTTTACATTCCAGCCGACTCGTACCGGCATGCCAGTGGTATGGGTTAAGCGGGAACAACTTATTGAGGTTATGCAATACCTCAAATCTTTACCAAAACCATATGTCATGCTGTACGACTTGCATGGCGTTGATGAGCGTGTACGCACGCATCGTCAAGGCTTGCCGGCAGCTGATTTTTCCGTTTTCTATCATCTGATATCACTCGATCGTAATAAAGATATCATGCTGAAAGTCGCATTAAGTGAAAAAGATCTTAATCTACCGACTCTCACTTCTATCTTTCCGAACTCGAATTGGTATGAGCGTGAAGTGTGGGATATGTTTGGGATCGTCTTTAACGGACACCCTAATCTACGCCGTATTATGATGTTGCCGAATTGGGAAGGTCATCCACTGCGTAAAGATTATCCCGCTCGTGCGACAGAATTTGATCCTTATGTGCTGACTAAGCAGAAAGAGGATCTGGAAATGGAATCACTGACCTTTAAACCAGAAGAGTGGGGAATGAAACGCGGTACTGAGAATGAGGACTTTATGTTCTTAAACCTTGGTCCTAATCACCCATCTTCTCACGGTGCATTCCGTATTATTTTGCAACTTGATGGCGAAGAAATCGTCAACTGTGTACCTGATGTTGGTTATCACCATCGTGGTGCAGAGAAAATGGGCGAGCGTCAATCATGGCATAGTTATATTCCTTATACCGACCGAATTGAATACCTTGGTGGTTGTGTTAACGAAATGCCTTATGTACTGGCGGTGGAAAAGCTTGCCGGTATTGAAGTACCTGAGCGCGTTAAAGTCATTCGTGTCATGCTGTCTGAGCTATTTCGTATTAATAGCCATTTACTGTATATCAGTACCTTTATCCAAGATGTTGGTGCGATGACACCGGTATTCTTTGCCTTTACTGATCGTCAAAAAGTTTACGATATTGTGGAAGCAATTACCGGTTTCCGTATGCATCCGGCATGGTTCCGTATCGGTGGTGTTGCCCACGATTTACCAAAAGGGTGGGAGCGCTTACTACGTGAATTCTTAGATTGGATGCCAAAACGTCTTGATTCTTACGTTAAAGCCGCCTTGCAAAACAGCATTTTAAAAGGCCGTACCATTGGTGTTGCCTCTTATAACGCTAAAGAAGCGTTAGATTGGGGGGTAACGGGTGCCGGGCTTCGTGCTACAGGGGTTGAGTTTGACGTGCGTAAATGGCGTCCATACTCAGGGTATGAAAACTTTGAGTTTGAAATTCCAGTAGCAAGCAATGGTGACTGTTACGATCGTGTCATGCTGAAAGTCGAAGAATTACGTCAAAGCTTACGTATTCTCGAGCAGTGTTATAAAAATATGCCAGCAGGGCCATTTAAAGCCGACCATCCACTGACGACTCCGCCACCAAAAGAGCGCACATTACAGCATATTGAAACCATGATTAACCACTTCTTACAGGTTTCATGGGGCCCTGTTATGCCTGCGAATGAATCATTCCAGATGGTGGAAGCCACTAAAGGGATCAACAGCTATTATTTAACCAGTGATGGCAGCACGATGAGCTATCGTACGCGTATTCGTACGCCAAGTTTTGCTCACCTGCAACAAATCCCAGCGGTTATCCGCGGTAGTCTGGTTTCTGACTTGATTGTCTATCTGGGAAGTATCGATTTTGTAATGTCGGATGTGGATCGTTAATCATGCAAAATGAATTAAACCATAAAGAGGATGCCGCGAAGATTGAAATCGTTGATGTAACTCATTCAAAGAAAAACACGTTTGTTTTAACGCAAGAAGAGCGTGCTGAAATTGAACAAGAAAAACATCACTATGAAGATCCCCGTGCTGCATCGATTGAAGCGCTGAAAATAGTGCAAAAAAATCGAGGTTGGGTTGAAGACGGTGCTATCTATGCTATTGCCGATGTGCTTGGTATACCGGCTAGCGATGTAGAAGGGGTAGCAACCTTTTATAGTCAAATTTTCCGCCAACCCGTCGGCCGTCACATTATTCGTTTTTGTGACAGTGTGGTTTGCCATATTACAGGTTATCAAGGCATTCAGGCAGCTATTGAGAAGCACCTCAATATCCTTCCTGGTCAAACAACACCAGATGGTCGTTTTACCTTACTGCCAACCTGTTGTTTAGGTAACTGTGACAAAGGTCCTACTATGATGGTAGATGACGATACTCACAGTTTTGTTAAACCTGAAGAGATTGAAACGTTACTGGAGCAGTATCCATGACAGCAATTTCAGGAGCAAAACCGATTATTCGTAGCGCAGAAACGCATCCGCTAACGTGGCGCTTACGTGATGATCGTCAGCCAGTATGGCTGGATGAATACCGTGCAAAAAACGGTTATAAAGCGGCAGAAAAAGCATTAAAAAGCATGGCACCTGATGAGGTGACCTCTGAAGTTAAAGATGCAGGCTTAAAAGGACGTGGTGGTGCTGGATTCTCAACAGGCTTGAAATGGAGCCTGATGCCAAAAGATGAAAGTATGAATATCCGTTACATCCTTTGTAATGCAGATGAAATGGAGCCGGGAACCTATAAAGACCGCCTGTTAATGGAAGAACTGCCACATCTGTTAATCGAAGGGATGATTATCGGTGCGCATGCATTGAAAGCTTATCGTGGTTATATTTTCCTACGCGGTGAATATATTGAAGCGGCTAAGCACCTGCGTCATGCTATTGAAGAAGCCAAAGCAGCGGGTTTTTTAGGCAAAAATATCTTCGGCTCTGGTATCGATTTTGAGCTATTTGTTCACACAGGAGCAGGTCGTTATATCTGTGGTGAAGAAACAGCACTGATCAACTCACTGGAAGGTCGTCGTGCTAACCCTCGCTCGAAACCGCCATTCCCTGCAACCTCCGGTGCTTGGGGAAAACCTACCTGCGTGAATAACGTTGAAACGCTGTGTAACGTACCCGCGATTATTGAGCATGGCAAAGATTGGTATATCGGTTTAAGCGCCGGTAAAAGTCCAGATGCAGGTACCAAATTAATGGGATTCTCTGGTCGCGTGAAATATCCAGGCTTATGGGAATTACCTTTTGGTACTACAGCTCGTGAAATCTTAGAAGATTATGCGGGGGGGATGCGTGATGGGCTGAAATTAAAAGCTTGGCAACCCGGTGGTGCAGGAACAGATTTCTTAACAGAAGATCATCTCGATCTCCCTATGGATTTTGGCACGATCGCCAAAGCTGGTAGCCGTTTAGGTACTGCGTTGGCGATGGCGGTAGATAATGAAATTAACATGGTTTCATTAACCCGTAACTTGGAAGAGTTCTTTGCGCGTGAATCTTGTGGCTGGTGTACACCTTGTCGTGATGGCTTGCCATGGAGTGTCGAAATCTTACGCGCGATAGAAAAAGGTCAAGGTCGTCCTGGTGATATTGAGACTCTTGAGCACCTCTGCCGCTCTTTAAGCCCAGGGCACACATTCTGTGCTCACGCACCAGGGGCAGTAGAGCCTTTACAAAGCGCAATCAAATATTTCCGTGAAGAATTTGAGGCTGGCATTATTCAAGAAGACTATACCAATGCCAATCTTATCCGTGGTATTCAGCCTAACTTGCTGAAAAGCCGCTGGTAGTTTTTCACGATACATTCTAGGTTTAACGCCTGCAATGCAGGCCTTTGGGAAGCATGCTGACTATGGCTACGATTCATGTAGACGGCAAAGAATATGAAGTTAACGGGGCTGATAACCTGTTAGAAGCCTGTCTTAATTTAGGCTTAGATATTCCTTATTTTTGCTGGCACCCAGCGCTGGGAAGCGTTGGCGCTTGCCGCCAGTGTGCGGTTAAGCAGTATCAAAATGCTGAGGATACCCGCGGTCGTTTGGTAATGTCTTGTATGACACCTGCGGCTGATGGCACGTTTATCTCCATTGATGACGAAGAAGCGAAAAAATTCCGCGAAAGCGTTGTTGAATGGTATATGACTAACCATCCTCACGATTGTCCTGTTTGTGAAGAAGGGGGGAACTGCCACCTTCAAGATATGACCGTTATGACAGGTCATACTATGCGTCGCTATCGCTTTACTAAGCGTACACATAGAAACCAAGAGTTAGGGCCGTTTATTTCTCATGAAATGAACCGCTGTATTGCTTGTTACCGCTGTGTTCGTTACTACAAAGATTATGCTGATGGCACTGATCTGGGGGTCTTTGGTGCACATAACAACGTGTTCTTTGGACGGATTGAAGATGGCACATTAGAGAGCGAATTCTCAGGTAACTTAGTTGAGATTTGTCCAACGGGTGTCTTTACTGACAAAACTCACTCATCACGTTATAACCGTAAGTGGGATATGCAGTTTGCCCCAAGTATTTGCCAAGGTTGTAGTATGGGTTGCAATATCAGCCCAGGTGAGCGCTATGGTGAATTGCGTCGTATTGAAAACCGTTATAACGGTACAGTAAACCGTTACTTCCTTTGTGATCGTGGTCGTTTTGGCTACGGTTATGTCAATTTAGCGAGTAGACCTCGTCAACCTAAAAAACGTTTAGGCAGTAACTGGCTTGAAATCAGTGCAGCACAAGCAACGCAAGCCGCTGCAGAAATGCTGAAGAAAGGGCAACGTGTTGTCGGTATCGGCTCACCACGAGCCAGTATTGAAAGCAACTTTGCTTTACGTGAAGTGGTTGGTGCTGAAAATTTCTATAGTGGTATTTCAGCTGCAGAGCAGGCTCGCTTGACCTTAATGCTGGATATTTTACAAAAAGGTGGCGTTTATACTCCATCTCTCCGTGAGATTGAAGACTATGACGCAGTACTGGTGTTAGGTGAAGACTTAACACAGACAGGTGCTCGTATGGCACTGTCAGTACGTCAAGCCGTAAAAGGTAAAGCACGTGAGATGGCAGCCGCACAAAAAGTGGCTGATTGGCAAATTGCCGCCATCATGAATATCGGTCAACGGGCGAAATATCCACTGTTTGTCACTCATGTTGATGAAACTCGTCTGGATGATGTTGCCGCTTGGAGTTATCGTGCGCCGGTGGTTGAACAAGCGCGTTTAGGTTTTGCCATTGCTCATCATATTAATGGTGAAGCCCCTGCGGTTGATGGCTTAGATGAAGCATTGAATAAACAGATTGACATGATTGTTCAAGCCTTATCGCAAGCGAAAAAACCGTTAATCATTAGTGGTAGTCATGCCGGTAGCGAAGAGGTTATCAAAGCGGCTGCTAATATCGCTTTTGCCTTAAAAGCCAAGGGGAGCGAAGTTGGTCTCTCTTATGTGGCAGATGATGCCAATAGCATGGGGCTGGCGATGATGAAAGCGAAACCACTGGATGACGCATTGAAAGTGATGCGTAGTGGTCAAGCAGATAGCGCTATTGTGATGGAAAACGACTTGTATCGCCATTTTGCCGCCGACGTCATTGATGACGCGATTGCTAAAGTGGATCACCTAATTGTGATTGACCATCAGCAAACTGAGATCATGGAAAAAGCACACCTTGTGTTACCTGCTTCCTCCTTTGCTGAAAGTGATGGCACTATGGTGAGTCAAGAGGGCAGAGCGCAACGTTACTTCCAAGTGTTTGAACCTTCTTTCTATAACAAAGAAGTGGTGATGCATGAAAGCTGGCGTTGGCTAAGTGCTGTTGATTCACAATGGCATGAAGGTAATCTTGACTGGACGCAATTAGATCATGTGATTGAGCTATGTGCAACGCGTCTACCGCAATTTGCCGGTATTGTGAATGCGGCACCTAATGCATCATTCCGTATTCGTGGTCAAAAATTAGCCCGTGAACCGCATCGTTATAGTGGTCGTACTTCCATGTTGGCAAATGTTTCAGTACATGAACAGCGTCAACCGAAAGATATCGATAGCCCATTTGCTTTCTCTATGGAAGGAAACAACAGCCCAACGGCTCCTCGCCAGCAAATTCCATTTGCATGGGCACCGGGTTGGAACTCACCACAAGCATGGAATAAGTTCCAGTCTGAAGTCGGGGGAAGCTTACGTTTTGGTGATCCGGGTGTACGCTTAATCGAATGTAGTGATAACACATTAGGTTATTTCACTGATATTCCACCAGCCTTTAACCTAGTTGAAAATCAATGGGTTGTAGCTCCTTACTATCGTCTGTTTGGTAGCGAAGAGTTATCGCAACGTTCACAAGTGATCCAACAACGTATGGACAACGCTTATTTAACCGTGAGTGAATCTGATGCCATCGCATTAGCATTATCTCAAGGTCAACAAGCGATGTTTACTTACGAAGGTCGTGAATTCACCTTACCTGTGAAAATCAGTGCTCACTTAACTCGAGGTCAAATTGGCCTTCCGTTAGGGATGGCTGGCATTTCGCCATCACTGGTGGGTGTATCGGTTCGTCAACTGCGGGGTATTGCATAATGAGCTGGTTATCTCCTGAAGTTACAGAGATTTTACTCACTGTTTTAAAAGCCGTGGTGATCTTGCTGGTGGTTGTCACTTGTGGTGCTTTTATGAGTATGGGGGAGCGTCGTCTACTGGGATTATTCCAAAACCGTTATGGGCCTAACCGTGTAGGTTATGCTGGTTCAGCACAGTTAATTGCGGATATGATCAAAATGTTCTTTAAAGAGGACTGGATCCCAAAATTTGCTGATCGCTTTATCTTTACCATAGCACCAGTGATTGCCTTTTCTTCCTTATTATTGTCATTTGCTATTGTGCCAGTTAGCTCAACCTGGGTTGTGGCTGATTTAAACATCGGTATTTTATTTTTCTTGATGGTAGCGGGTTTAGCGGTGTATGCCGTTTTATTTGCTGGCTGGTCAAGTAACAATAAATATTCGTTATTAGGTGCAATGCGTGCTTCAGCACAAACAGTTAGTTATGAGGTTTTCTTAGGACTTTCTATTTTAGGTGTTGTGGCACAAGCGGGTTCGTTTAACTTAACGGATATTGTCAATTCGCAAGCCCATATGTGGAACATTATCCCACAATTCTTTGGCTTTATTACCTTTGCGATTGCTGGCGTTGCCGTTTGTCACCGTCATCCTTTTGACCAACCCGAAGCAGAGCAAGAGTTGGCTGATGGTTATCACATTGAATATTCCGGTATGAAATTCGGTCTGTTCTTTGTCGGTGAATATATCGGTATCGTTGCCGTTTCTGGCTTAATAGTGACGTTATTCTTCGGTGGTTGGCAAGGTCCTTTCTTACCGTCATTCGTTTGGTTTGCACTGAAAACAGGATTCTTCATGATGATGTTTATTCTGATCCGTGCATCATTACCGCGTCCGCGTTATGACCAAGTGATGGCTTTTGGTTGGAAGATCTGCTTACCGTTAACTTTAATCAATCTGTTGGTCACTGCTGCAGTGATCCTCTACAACGCTCAATAAGGGGTGATTGAACCATGACTTTAAAAGAGTTAGTGACTGGTTTCGGCACCCAGGTACGCAGCATTTGGATGATTGGCTTACACGCCTTTGCCAAACGCGAAACGCAGATGTACCCGGAAGAACCTGTCAATGTTGCACCGCGTTATCGTGGACGTATTGTATTGACCCGTGATCCTGATGGTGAAGAGCGTTGTGTTGCTTGTAACTTGTGCGCAGCGGTGTGCCCTGTTGGTTGTATCTCATTACAAAAAGCAGAACATGAAGATGGGCGTTGGTATCCTGAGTTTTTCCGTATCAACTTTTCGCGTTGTATCTTTTGTGGCTTATGTGAAGAAGCATGTCCAACAACGGCTCTACAATTAACCCCTGATTTCGAAATGGGTGAATTTAAGCGTCAAGATCTGGTTTATGAAAAAGACGATTTATTAATTTCAGGGCCTGGTAAATATCCTGAATATAACTTTTACCGTAAAACAGGTATGGCGATTAATGGCAAAGATAAAGGTGAAGCAGATGATGAAGCGAAACCTATCGATGTCAAAAGCCTGTTACCGTAAGGAGCGATATTCATGGAATTTGCATTTTATATTGCAGGACTGATTTCAATCCTTGCCACTTTAAGAGTAATAACGCATACCAATCCGGTACACGCACTGCTGTATCTGATTGTTTCATTAATTGGCCTTTCAGTAGTGTTCTTCTCGTTAGGTGCCTATTTTGCAGGTGCTTTAGAGATCATCGTTTACGCCGGCGCGATTATGGTGCTATTCGTATTCGTTGTGATGATGCTTAACTTAGGAAAATCGGTCGTTGAGCAAGAGAGAAAATGGTTACAGCCTAGATTTTGGATAGGGCCAGCGATTTTGTCTCTGGTACTGTTAATTGTATTGGTTTATGCAATTAGTAGTGTCACTCATGGTGAGATTAGTGGTGAGATTATTGGGGCGAAAGAAGTCGGTATTAGCTTATTTGGGCCTTATATTCTGGCTGTTGAGTTAGCATCCGTTCTCTTATTGTCAGGATTAATTGTTGCTTATCACATCGGTCGTGATCAGAGCCATGACGATCTCGTCGAAAACGAAAAAGTAGGGGAGCCAAAATGATACCTCTTCAACATGGTTTGATCTTGGCTGCGGTACTATTTGTGTTAGGTTTTACTTGCTTAGTACTTCGCCGCAACCTGTTATTTATGTTGATCGGACTCGAAATTATGATTAATTCAGCTGCGCTAGCCTTTGTGGTTGGTGGTAGCTATTGGGGTCAAACAGATGGTCAGATTATGTATATTCTGGCAATCAGTTTGGCAGCGGCAGAGGCAAGTATTGGCTTGGCATTGTTATTACAACTTCATCGTCATCGCCAAAACCTCAATATTGATACAGTCAGTGAGATGCGCGGATGAATATACTCTATTTAACCTTTGTGCTACCACTGCTGGGATTTTTACTGCTCGCATTCTCAGGTGGTCGTTGGTCTGAAAATGTATCAGCATGGATTGGCACGGGCGCTGTTGGTTTATCAGCTTTAGTGACACTTTGGGTGGGGATAGATTTCTTTGCTCACGGACAAGAAACAGAAGTCTTAACACTCTGGACTTGGATGTCAGCGGGGAACTTTACTATCCCATTTACGTTGGTACTTGATGGCCTATCATTAACCATGCTAGGTGTTATCACTGGCGTTGGTTTTCTTATTCATATGTATGCATCTTGGTATATGCGTGGTGAAGAAGGATATTCTCGCTTCTTTGCTTATACCAACTTATTTATCGCGAGTATGGTTGTTTTAGTATTGGCTGATAATATGATGCTGATGTATATGGGTTGGGAAGGGGTTGGTTTATGTAGTTACTTATTAATTGGTTTCTACTATAACAACCCAGCTAATGGCGCGGCAGCAATGAAAGCATTTATTGTTACCCGTATTGGTGATGTCTTCTTAGCTATCGGTATGTTTATCCTGTTTGATCAATTAGGTACGCTAAGTTTCCGCGAAATGGCGGTACTGGCTCCTGAACAACTGACCGCAGGATCAAGCATCATTAACTGGGCAATGTTAATGGTCTTAGGGGGTGCGGTAGGTAAATCAGCACAACTGCCATTACAAACTTGGTTAGCGGATGCGATGGCCGGTCCAACACCTGTTTCTGCGTTGATCCACGCCGCCACCATGGTTACCGCTGGTGTGTACTTAGTTGCCCGTAGTAATGCGCTATTCTTAATGGCACCTGATATCTTAGAATTAGTCGGTATCGTTGGTGCAGTGACATTAGTATTAGCGGGTTTTGCGGCTTTAGTACAAACCGATATCAAGCGTATTCTTGCTTACTCAACCATGAGCCAAATTGGTTATATGTTCTTGGCGTTGGGTGCTCAAGCATGGGATGGCGCAATTTTCCACTTAATGACTCACGCGTTCTTTAAAGCATTACTGTTCTTATCTGCAGGTTCAGTGATTATTGCCTGCCATCATGAACAGAATATCTTTAAGATGGGCGGGTTACGTAAGAAGATCCCATTTGTTTATGCATGCTTTTTAATTGGCGGAGGTGCCTTAGCGGCATTACCACTGTTAACAGCAGGGTTCTTCAGTAAAGATGAAATCTTATGGGGTGCGTACGCAAACGGACATTTCAATTTAATGTTAGCAGGTTTAATTGGCGCATTCTTTACGTCACTTTATACCTTCCGTTTAATTTTCATCGTATTCCATGGTGAAACCAAAACCGAAGCACACCAAGTTAAAGGCTTCACTCATACTTTCCCATTAGCGGTATTAGCGTTGTTATCAACCTTTATTGGGGCGTTAATTACCCAACCGTTAGGCGATGTTTTCCCAGAAAGCACCGTTACTCATGAAGGTAAGTATGTATTAGAAATCCTTTCTGGTGTGGTAGCGATTGTAGGCGTTGCCATTGCAGCATGGTTATACCTGAAACAGCGTCAACTTGTTTCTCAGGTGGCAAATACCAAAACAGGGCGTTTCTTCTCAACATGGTGGTTCCACGCATGGGGATTTGATGCACTGTATGAGGTGCTGTTTGTCAAACCTTATAAAGGTGCGGCATGGCTTATCCAAAATGATCCTGTTAACCAATTCTTTAATCTCTTTGGTTGTCTCTTTAAAGGCGCCAATAAAGGCTTGAGTTTCAGTGAAAACGGATTAGCGCGTTGGTATGCGGCTTCTCTCGGTTTAGGTGCAGTGCTGGTTATCGCTCTGCTGCTTCTGGTTTAATTAAGGGACACATTGCGCCATGCTATTACCCTGGCTAATACTTATTCCCTTCATCGGTGGCCTGCTAAGTTGGCAGGCTGAACGAATCGGCTCGCAAGTTCCTCGCTGGGTTGCGTTGCTGACGATGGGATTAACACTCGTTATTTCTGTGCAACTGTGGTTGCAAGGTGACTATCAACTGATTAGTGTTGATGGTGCACCTCGCTGGACAGAGTTTTACTTTGTACCGTGGATCCCTGCTTTGGGGATTAATATTCAGTTTGCACTTGATGGCATGTCATTATTGATGGTGGTATTAACTGCTATTTTAGGTATTTTAGCGGTGCTCTCTTCATGGAGCGAAAATCAACCATCACAAGGGGCTTTCCATTTCAACCTGCTGTGGATCTTAGCAGGTGTTATGGGGGTATTCTTAGCGACTGACTTGTTCTTATTCTTCTTCTTTTGGGAAATGATGTTGATCCCAATGTATTTCCTTATCTCTCTTTGGGGACATAAAGGAAGTAGCGATGAAAAACATGTTAGTGCAGCAACTAAGTTCTTTATTTATACACAGGCGAGTGGCCTGTTAATGTTGCTGGCCATTATCGGTTTAGCTGTCGCTTTTTACAGCAAAACAGGTATTTGGACGTTTAATTATGACACCTTACTACAAGCGCACACCTTATTAGGTAGTGAACTGCAATTTATTCTGATGCTTGGCTTCTTTGCTGCATTCGCAGTAAAAATGCCAATTGTCCCCGTTCATGGCTGGCTAGCTGATGCACATGCAGAAGCACCAACGGCGGGCTCTGTTGACTTATCAGGTATTTTGCTAAAAACAGCCGCTTACGGTTTATTACGTTTTAACTTACCGTTATTCCCAGAAGCGTCTGCATTACTGGCACCTGTTGCGATGTGGCTAGGCTTAATCACCGTATTCTACGCTGCACTGTTAGCATTCCGTCAAACGGATATTAAACGTCTGGCCGCTTACAGTAGTATTTCTCACATGGGCTTTATCGTGATTGCGATTTATGCTGGCTCTGTTTTGGCTTACCAAGGTGCAATTATTCAAATGATCACCAATGGTTTGTCTGCTGCCGGTCTGTTTATCATGTGTGGCATGCTGTATGAGCGTTTAGGTACGCGTGATATGAATCAAATGGGTGGATTGTGGAAAAGTATCCGTTTCTTACCAGCATTTTCACTGTTCTTTGCGGTTGCCTCTTTAGGTATACCAGGAACAGGTAACTTTGTTGGTGAGTTTATGATCCTATTTGGTACTTATGGCCACTTTAAGCTGATCACTATTATTTCGGTCTTTGGGTTAGTTTTTGCTTCTGTCTACGCTTTGTGGATGATGCAACAGGCTTACTATGGTTCACCGAAAACAGCAGAAAGAACCTATAAAGGGTTAAATCTGAGAGAATTTTTGATCCTGTTTATCTTGGTGGTTTTATTGGTTATTTTGGGCTTCTTCCCACAACCAGTATTAGATACTTCGATATCAGCAATGGAAAATCTCCAGACTTGGTATTCCGCTTCTCTTTCAACAGTAAGGCTGTAATTCGCCATGACAATAACTCCTGAACAATTGATCGCAATGCTACCGCTGTTAGTCGTCATCTTGACGGTGGTGGTTGTGATGCTGTCCATTGCGTGGCGACGCGATCACTTTACTATTGCCACCTTGACAGCAACTGGTTTTATCATCGCTCTCGGATCACTTTACTACGTTAATGCATTAGGCGTAGTTGATGTGACCACCCTCTACCATGTAGATGGTTATTCCAGCTTTTTCACGGCATTAACTATTATTGCTGGTTTAGGTACGGTTGCTTTTGCTTATCCTTGGTTGGAAGGCTATCAAGATAATAAAGAAGAGTTTTATATGCTGGTGGCGATTGCTGTCATTGGCGGTATTTTACTCTCTTCTGCGCACCACTTGGCGTCAATGTTTATTGGTATTGAGTTACTAACATTGCCGTTATTTGGTCTGATTGGTTATGCTTTCCAACAACGTCCTTCACTGGAAGCGAGCATTAAATATATGCTGCTTTCTGCGGCGGCCTCTTCTTTCTTGTTATTTGGTATGGCACTACTTTATGCTGAAGCAGGAAATCTCTCCTTTACGGCGATGGGGCAAAGTTTAAGTGATAGCAATATCCATAAACCATTAGTACTTGCTGGGTTAGGCATGATGTTAGTGGGAATTGGTTTTAAGCTCTCTTTATTCCCATTCCAATTATGGACACCGGATGTATACCAAGGTGCACCAGCACCAACAGGTGCATTTTTAGCGACAGCGAGCAAGATTGGTATATTTGCGGTAGTGATGCGCTTATTCCTTGAAGCACCGGCGGCGGATAGCGAAACATTACGCATGATCTTAGGCTTTATGGCTATTGCCTCTATCCTGTTTGGTAATATCATGGCGCTGACTCAGAAGAACGTAAAACGTTTACTCGGTTACTCTTCTGTCTCTCACCTTGGTTATTTACTGGTTGCATTAATTGTCTTGCAATATAGCCCTATACTGGCACAAGAAACCGCTGAGATTTATTTAGCAGGTTATCTCTTTGCAAGTTTAGGTGCATTTGGTGCGATTGCTGTGGCTTCTAGCCCGTACAATAAAGGTGAATTAGAGTCTCTTGAAGATTATCGTGGGCTTTTCTGGCGTCGTCCTGTTGCTGCCGTCGTGATGTCATTAATGATGCTATCACTGGCAGGGGTGCCAATAACATTAGGCTTTATTGGTAAACTGTATGTTATTCTTGCTGGTATTGATTCAAGTTTGTGGTGGTTAACAGGCATGGTAGTGTTAGGTAGTGCGATAGGTTTATTCTACTATCTACGTGCTGCAGCTATCGTTTTCTTACGCAAACCAGATAACGATAATGCACCAGCGGTTACGACCACATCACAAAATATGGCAACATTAATTACTTTAGTTTGCGCCATTATCGTGATTGTATTAGGTGTATGGCCACAACCATTGATTGAGCTGACACGTTTTGCAATCATTGCACCTGCGATAAATTAATTTTTATCTGCCCGTTGTTATGATAAAGAGCCTGATATTTTATCAGGCTCTTCAAACTACGGAAAAGTCCTCGCTTTTAGTTAGAAGTTTGATCTACTCAGGTTAGTACAAATAGTGAGCTAACCGATATGTTAAAAGAATACCTTCCCCCAGCAATTTTTGTTCGCAACAATCCCCCTTGATAAACTTGTTCCTGAAGATGACCTTATTCATAAAGTCGATACCATTATGGACTTTGAATTTATTTATGATGTTGTTGCTTATACCGAGTGAATGCACCAGATTATATTGAACGGTTCTATATCTACTATACCAATCATACCCCCTGTTTTAAGGGGGTTATGATGTCTGGCTAGTGAAAATATTATTGATAATGGTGTGAAAAGTGATTAAGGAATACAAGATGAGGTGAGAGCACGGTTTTTGCCTCGGAAAGATTGCGTTTTAATTGTATCAGTTGCTCTATTAATGTATGCCAATACTGCTCTAATAGCGATAATTGTTGATTTAACATATCAATATATTGATTGATTTCTGTGACTGCATAATAACGACTTAGGGTAAATAAGAGAGCTTGTTTTTTCTGTTCTAGTTTGGTTAGATTTTTTATCTGTATCAAATAGTTATCAATAAGAGTATGACGTGTCTCTACCAGTTTTTGGTAAGAAAACCCTTTCTCCAGATGGGTAAAAAATTGCTTTAGCAGATCGATAAAAACAGAGAGAATATCTTTTTCTGAAGAAGCCAACTGCAGTTTAGAAATTGTCTGTTTACTTGGCAGGTGAGAGGTAAAAAAATCGAGGATATTTTTATTATAAATAATATCTTCACTTTTAGTAATTATATCGAGTTGTTCTTTAATTTCATTAATCGATAACTTTTGCTTGGCTATTTTCTCATTGATTTCAATAGATATTTCTTCTTTATTTCTAATTAATTTATCTATTTCACTAATAATAGTGGTGGTTGTTAAGAGCTGTTTTTTATCATTAATAAAACTGATGTGCTTTTCTATAATTTCTATAGATTCAGTTAATTCATCTTTAAATAACTGCTCAATAAACATTTTCTCTTGGAGCAGTTTTTCTGATAATTGCTGTGTCAACTCTCTATCAGCCATTGCATGATTAATTTCATTAATATTTTTAAATATCCCTGTTAACAATTTCTGGTTTAGCCGGCTTTTTAGCAGAATAGAGAAAATAATTATTTCATCGTAAATTTTATTATTGTTTATTGATATGGTAATAAGATTATGATTTAAGATATTATCATGTTCAAATAGTTCAGAAGTTATTTTTCTAATTGATTTAATAGTATGGAAAAATTGATTGCAATCAAATTCCTGTAATTGTGAAGTTACGCTATTCATAACATTTCCTTTTGTTATTTAGATGAATAAAAAGAGGATAAAGCTTCATCAAATACCGCCATCATTTCCTTTGAGTAACCGACCACCATATACCAAGGTGCAATGATTTTTTCTAAATAAATACTAAATCTAATTAACTCCATTGCATTATCAATTTTTTTAAAATTAATTAATGAAGCATTAATTTCAGTTAAAATTGTTTGCCACATATAAAGAAGATGCTCCACAGACATATCAGCATCTTCAATATATTGTTCTATTTCGTCTAAATCGACTTGAAAACGTTGTAAACACTCAGAAATAGTTGATTGTTGTTTTATTCCTTTATTGATATTATGTAGTTTCTCTATTGTTTCATTTCTTTTTTTACGGATTTTTTCAGCTTTTGAACCAAAGATCCCTCCAGTAATGATCACACCAATAATACCGAATGCTAACCCCGTAAAGGCGAGTTTCACGAAGTGTTGATACTCTTTTTTTAATATTTCAATTTCATTTTCTAATAAAATTCTCTGTTCATTTAGTGAGTCATCACTATTATCAAAAAAATCATTAATATATTTCTTTTTATTAATGATATCATAATAAATTGAATGACATATATTACCTTTACTATTTTCACCTCCCACAATTTCTATTCTAAAATCATAAATCATGTTTTTTATTTTTAAGGTATTATTATATTGCTCATTAATATCATTTTTCATGCTTTCTAAAATGGCAACAAGTTGCTTAGACACTTTTTTATCTTGTGTTGAATATTTTATTGAACTGAGTTCTTCTGGTGTGATATCTTCAATTTTCCTATTTATTTTTTTTATAATTGGCATTTTATTAATAAATGCCAATAGTTGCTCACCTGTACTCGTGATTTCTCTACCGGTGATCTCTAAATCAATAGCTTGCTGTTTTACTGAGTATTCAATTTTTTGCCATTCAAAGGCATGTGTTCTCATATTTAAGAAGAGGGTTTGAATAGTTTCAGCTGATATTTGGGAAATGTTAATATCTTCGTAGCCTAATAATTCAATAATAGTGTCTTTTTGATAAGGTAATTTTAATACTTTATCAATATAAGATTTGATTTTATTAAGATCATAAGGTGTAAAAATACCCGCACTACGTCCATGATCGATATTTTTACCTAGAATTAAGCTAAGAGTGACTTCGGGAAGTTGGTATTGTTCAATCACTTTATCTATATGATCAAGGGTGGTTGTATCCATATAACCTCTCTTATGTATAATTATTTGTTATGATTAAGGCATAATTTAGAAGTGATCTGTTTTCCATTTGCGATTATCTGGTCAATGCTTCTCCTTTGTAACATGAAAACAACAAAAGTTTGATAAATGACAAAGGTTATAATTAATCAGCACTTTGATAATTCTTATAGAGACGTATAATCTTTCTTTTCATTAGTAGTAGGTATTTAGAGTGGAAAAGGTTAATCCTGTGTTTTCGACACTGTACGAAAAAGTTAAAAATATAAATCTGACAGCACAAGATGATCTTTTACATTTGAAAGTTATCTTGCCATCAGAGGTGTCATTTTCCTTACTTTCATGGCTAGCAGCACAAACGTATTACCCGCAATTTTATTGGCAACATCGTGATGAAAGCGAAGAAGTAGCCGTTTGTGGACAAGTTAAGTGCTTTAATCATATCCGTGATGCTCATCGATTTTTAGCAACACATCGGCATTCATTGCATGCTGATGATGTGCGTATTTGGGGATTAAACGCGTGGGATACCATTATTCCAGGGCGTATTGATAAAGAAAGGGGGGATGATGCTTACCTTTTTTTACCTCGTATTGAAATAAGACGTCAGCAACAACTGTCGATCCATATTAATTTATTGGCAGAAGAAGATAAGCAAAGTGCGCTTGCTTTTATTCGCTCACTTAAAAATGCACTGAATATTGCACCTTTATCTGTCAAAGTAACATCTGTAGAGCACTCGTTAACGCAACAGCAATGGACTGACTATCTTAATATTGCTTTAGATGAAATCAATCAAGGCGTATTTGAAAAAGTAGTACCTGCACGGGCAACCTGCTTAAGCTTAGATAATCCGTTAAAAGCTATTCAATTTATGAAAGCAAGTCGAGATGTTAATCATCATTGCTATCATTATATGCTGGCTTTTTCACCTACTGATGCTTTTATGGGCTCATCACCAGAAAGATTGTATAAACGCGATGAATTTGTGCTTTATACCGAAGCGTTGGCGGGCACTGTGGCAAGTTCTGATAATGAACAACAGGCCAGAGCATTTGCTGATTGGCTAATGAACGATAAAAAAAATCAACATGAAAATCTGGTGGTAGTTGATGATATTTGTCAGCGATTACAAGGTGGGATAGAAGGGATTGATGTGTCGTCAGCAGATGTGATCCGCTTACGTAAAGTGCAACATCTGCGTCGCTATATCCACGGTAAACTTATCCATGCTGATGATGTGGATTGTTTACAGCGTTTACAACCTACCGCGGCTGTTTGTGGCTTACCGCGCTCTATTGCGCGCACTTTTATTCGTCAACATGAACCTTTTGAACGCCGTTGGTATGCTGGCTCTGCGGGCTATTTGTCTTTGCCTCATGCCGAATTTGCGGTTAGCCTGCGTTGCGGTGAATTGCATGATGATGCATTAACGCTTTAT
Organism: Proteus sp. G2675; assembly: GCF_963886535.1. Lineage (NCBI taxonomy): Bacteria > Pseudomonadati > Pseudomonadota > Gammaproteobacteria > Enterobacterales > Morganellaceae > Proteus > Proteus sp. G2675. Next base: position 77,330 of record NZ_CAWPCB010000054.1, on the reverse strand, counting down.
GCGGGCGCAGGGGTGGTTGCGGGATCTGATCCTTTGCAAGAGTGGGCTGAAATTGAAAATAAAGCAGCAGGTTTGCGCACTTTATTAGAAAAAGAGTGTTGAATTCTTTGCAGTTTATCCAGTGGCTCTCATAATATATAAACTGGGTGTTGATAAGTAGTACTGATTAGGATGCCATTTAGTGCTACTTTCAACTCGTCACTGCATCTTGTTAATAAATTAATGTTATTCTTGTGCTAGCTAGTGTTATTTCTATCTTTTTGTTAACGATAAAAATTAAGCCTAAAAAGATAAGTACTTTAGCTTAAATAATACACTCTTATCAGAGTTCTTTTTCACGATTTATTTAACGAAAACTTCTGTTCATTGAACTAGGCTAAGGAAAAGTATTTAGGAACAGATATTATAATAGTCATTGCAGGTTTTCGTTATTGGGATGATCAATGTCTAATAGTTCGTTTAATCGCCAATGGGCTAAAGTTATACTGGAAACTTTGACTCGTCATGGTTTACGTCATATCTGTATCGCACCCGGATCACGTTCAACGCCTTTAACGCTTGCGGCAGCCGCCAATCATAAACTTATTTGTCATACGCATTTCGATGAGCGTGGTTTAGGTCACTTAGCATTAGGTTTGGCGAAAGCCACCCAACAGCCTGTTGCTGTGATTGTCACCTCAGGTACCGCAGTGGCAAACTTATACCCCGCTTTAATTGAAGCGGGACTTACTGGTGAACGGGTGATCTTTCTCACGGCAGATAGACCGCCTGAACTAATTAATTGTGGCGCCAATCAGGCTATACGCCAACAAGGTATTTTTGCCAGCCATCCCTCAGAAACACTCTCTTTACCACGCCCTACAGCAGATATTCCTGCTCGTTGGCTGGTTTCTACATTAGATAATGCCATGAATAATCTTGTGCATGGTGCTTTGCATGTAAACTGCCCTTTTGCAGAGCCATTATATGGTGATGATATAGAGCATGACACACCATGGACACAAGCATTAGGAAAGTGGTGGCAAAGTGATAAACCTTGGTTACAAGAAACGCTTTCTCCCTCTGTGACTACACACCCTCAATGGGATCGACTACGTCAGAAAAAAGGGGTAGTTATTGCTGGACGTATCAGTGCGAAAGAGGGGATTGCCGTTGCCAAATGGGCCTCACAATTGGGATGGCCTCTGTTAGGTGATGTGTTATCACAAACAGGACAACCACTACCTTGTGCTGACTTATGGCTAAATAATCCACAAGTTAAGGCTGAATTAAACCAAGCAGAAATAGTGATCCAATTTGGCTCCAGTTTAACAGGCAAACGCTTATTACAATGGCAAGCGAATTGCTCACCGCAAATGTATTGGGTGATTGATGCTATTCCGGGACGTTTAGATCCGGGGCATCATCAAGGGGAGAAGTTTACCTTATCCCCGAGTCAATGGTTAACGGCACATCCTGCTATTGATAATTTACCTTGGGCGTTGTCATTAAGTCATATTGCTACACAAACTTATCAACATGTTACTGAAGTAACAGACTATTTTGGTGAAGCACAAGTTGCTCATCAGTTAGATCATTTACTTCCTCACAATGGGCAGCTTTTTGTTGGCAATAGTTTAATTGTGCGCTTAATTGATGCTTTTGCACAATTGCCACAGGGCTATCCTGTTATGAGTAATCGTGGTGCTAGTGGCATTGATGGATTACTTTCAACCTCAGCAGGTGTTCATCGAGCCACTCAAAAACCGACGTTAACTATCTTGGGTGATTTATCGGCATTATATGATTTAAATAGTTTGGCACTACATCAACAAGTCTATGCCCCAAATGTGGTGATTATCGTCAATAACAATGGTGGGCAGATATTCTCTATGTTACCGACGCCTATGGCAGAGCGGGAGCGTTTTTACTGTATGCCCCATGCTTTAAATTTTAAACATGCTGCTGCCATGTTTGGTTTAGATTATGTTGCACCAAACTGTTGGGATGATCTGTTTACTACAGTGACTGCATGTTGGCAGGGGGAAGCCAAAACAACATTAATTGAATTGATTGTCAATGAAACTGAGGGTGCTGAAACCTTAAATCAGTTGGTAAAACAGGTAACCGCTTATGACTTTAGCTTGTAGGCAATATAACACGCATAACGAAGGGCCATGGTTAGTTTGGTTGCATGGACTATTAGGAGACAGTCATGAGTGGGAGACCGTCATTAAGGCTTGCCATGAATATCCCTCACTCGTGATTGATTTGCCCCGTCATGGTAACTCTGCCTCTATTGGGGTAAATAATTTTGTCGAGATGAGTGCATTACTCCATGACACTTTAAAAGAATACGATATTAATCATTACTGGCTGATTGGTTACTCTTTAGGTGGCAGAATTGCGATGTATCACGCATGTTTTGGTGAAACATCGGGATTAATGGGATTGATTGTTGAAGGGGGAAACCCAGGTTTATATGATGCAATAGAAAGACAAAACCGTATTGCACATGATAAACGTTGGGCCGCGCGTTTTCGCAATGAACCTATTAATGATGTATTAACGCAATGGTATCAACAGCCTGTATTTGCTGATTTAAGCGATGAAATGCGTCAGTTATTAGTTGAAAAACGCAGTAGTAATGCAGGTTTTTGTATTGCGGAAAGTTTAGAAACACTCTCTTTAGGCCATCAGCCTTGGTTAGTTGCAGAATTACAACAACTCACCTTACCCTTTATTTGGTTGTGTGGTGAGCAAGATAAAAAATTTCAATCAATAGCGCAGCAATATTCGCTGCCATTAACGACTATCCCGCAAGCTGGTCATAATGCCCATCAGGCACAGCCTGATGCTTATGCTGCGGTGATAAACCATGTATTATCCCTCTTTGGTTAAAGGAACCTAATTATGCTTTATCCGAGCGAAGAAAAGCTATATGCACCGATTGAATGGCAGGATTGTTCTGAAGGTTTTGAAGATATCCTCTACCACAAATCTGTCGATGGCATTGCCAAAATTACGATTAACCGCCCGCAAGTGCGTAATGCTTTCCGTCCTTTGACTGTGAAAGAGATGATCCAAGCATTAGCCGATGCACGTTACGATGACTCAATTGGGACTATTATTCTTACTGGTGCTGGCGAAAAAGCGTTTTGTGCCGGTGGTGACCAAAAGATCCGTGGTGACTACGGTGGATACCGTGATGAAAGTGGCACTCACCACTTAAACGTATTAGATTTCCAACGCCAAATTCGTACTTGTCCTAAACCTGTTGTTGCTATGGTGGCTGGCTACTCCATTGGTGGTGGTCATGTCTTACATATGATGTGTGATTTAACCATTGCTGCAGACAATGCCATTTTTGGTCAAACTGGTCCTAAAGTAGGCTCATTTGATGGTGGATGGGGTGCTTCTTATATGGCACGTATTGTCGGGCAGAAGAAAGCTCGCGAAATCTGGTTCTTATGCCGCCAATATAATGCGCAAGAAGCATTAGATATGGGATTGGTAAATACCGTTGTTCCTTATGCTTCTCTTGAAAAAGAAACGGTACGTTGGTGTCGTGAAATGCTAGAAAATAGCCCAATGGCACTACGTTGCTTGAAAGCAGCATTAAATGCTGACTGTGATGGTCAAGCGGGTCTGCAAGAATTGGCTGGTAATGCAACCATGCTGTTTTATATGACAGATGAAGGTCAAGAAGGACGTAATGCTTTTAATGAAAAACGTCATCCTGATTTCACTAAATTTAAACGTAACCCATAATGCGAAACGCCAAACTCTATTCATTCAGCCTGCCAATGGAGGCAGGTGTTGTTCTGCGCTACCAAAGATTAAAAACGCGTGATGGTTTTCTTGTCTGTTTAGAGCAAAATGGCAAACAAGGTTGGGGTGAAATTTCACCTCTTCCTGAGTTTAGCCATGAAACGTTAGAACAAGCACAAGATGCCGCACAATCTTGGCTAGCAGCTTGGTGTCTAGGTGAAAATCCTACTGACAGTGAATTGCCAAGTGTCGCTTTTGGTATTAGTTGCGCATTAGCAGAGCTTGAAGGCACTTTACCAGAAGAAGCCAATTATCGTGCCGCACCTTTATGCAACGGTGATCCTGATGACTTAATTTTAAGTCTTAATGAAATGAGTGGGGAGAAAGTTGCTAAAGTTAAGGTCGGTCTGTATGAAGCGGTACGAGATGGTATTGTCGTCAACTTATTACTAGAGGCAATCCCCGACTTAAAACTAAGGCTTGATGCCAATCGCAGTTGGACGCCAGCTAAAGCAGAAGGTTTTGCCAAGTACGTGAACCCACAATGGCGCGACCGTATTGCATTTTTAGAAGAGCCATGCAAAACCCCAGAAGAGTCACTCGCCTTTTCACAAGCAACAGGTATCAATATTGCTTGGGATGAGACTGTGCGTGATGAAGGTTTTGAAGTGAAAGCTCAAGAGGGTGTTACGGCGATTGTTATCAAGCCTACGCTAGTAGGAAGTCTTGCTCGTTGCCAATCTATCGTTGAACAAGCGCATGCTTTAGGTCTAGAGGCGATTATTAGCTCGAGTATTGAAAGTAGCTTTGGATTGACACAACTGGCAAGAGTGGCTCAGTGGTTAACGCCAGATTCTATTCCCGGTTTAGATACCGTTGATCTTATCAAACAACAACTTATTCGTTGTTGGCCAGATGTAGATATTCCGCTTATCACGCTTGAACAGCTTAAGACAGTATGGCAACAGTAGTTAATTTTACACAATGGCCGTGGCATCACTGGGCGCAGCTTAACCCAAATGAAACGGCCATCATATTTGGTGATTCACCTATAACATGGCAACAATTAAGTTGTCATATTAATCAATTGGCGAACCATTTAGCGAAACAGGGTGTTAATACTAAAAGTACCGTGTTGCTACGTGGTAAAAATCATATCCATGTTGTTTTTACGCTACTTGCTGTTTTTCAATGCGGTGCAAAAGTATTACCGTTAGATCCTCAGCTCCCTAAGTCTCTACTTGATGATTTATTACCCCATTTAAACATCGATTTTTATGCTGATTTAAGTGGATCAACACTTGAGTTAGATGCGAGGTTACTCGATCTTTCTGGTGTCGAATTCAATAATAAATCACATCAAGATAAAAATAACATGGTAGGTGTCGCATGGGCATCTTCTCGTATGGCAACACTGATCTTAACCTCTGGATCATCAGGTCTACCTAAAGCCGCTGTGCATACTTTTCAAGCTCATCTTTGTAGTGCAGAAGGTGTTCTTGAATTGATACCCTTTGAAAAAAGCGACAGTTGGTTATTGTCTTTACCTCTCTTTCATGTATCTGGGCAAGGAATTCTTTGGCGTTGGTTATTACGAGGCGCTACCTTGGTAGTGCGTAATATGCACCCCTTTATTGCTGCTTTGCAAGGCTGTACTCATGCTTCTTTAGTGCCAACGCAACTTTGGCGTTTATTACAAAATACACAACAGGATAGTTCGCAGCCCATCACATTAAAAGCGGTTTTATTAGGGGGAGCGATGATCCCAACTGAATTAACCCAATGCGCCGAAAATAAAGGTATTCAGTGTTGGTGTGGTTATGGCATGACTGAAATGGCCTCTACTGTTTGTGCAAAACGCGCAGATGGTAAAGCGGGAGTTGGTACGCCATTAAAGGGTAAAGCGGTCAGATTAGTGGATAATGAAATCCAGATCAAATCTGATAGTGTTGCATTAGGATATTGGTTTGATGGTCAATTAAAGCCGTTATCACAGACTCAGGATGATTGGTATGCAACACGGGATAGAGGTTGTTTTAAAGAGGGGGAATGGTGCATTTTAGGGCGATTAGATAATCTGTTTTTTAGTGCGGGTGAAGGTATACAGCCAGAAGATATTGAAAAGGTGCTAAATAGTCACCCGAATGTTCGCCAAACATTTATTGTCCCGATTGACGATATTGAATTTGGTCAACGTCCCGTTGCTGTTGTTGATACTGATATTGAGACAATTAATCAATTACCACAATGGTATCATACGCGTTTAGCAGGCTTTCAACGTCCCATCGCTTGTTTACTATTACCAGAACAGCTAAAGAGTGGAGGGATCAAAATCTCTCGTAAACAAGTGCAACAGTGGGTGAAAGGGCAACAAGTAAATTGATATTGCGATTTTATCGAACGACTTTAAGAAAGGCGCCCAAACTACAGGCGCCTTATTATTTTGCCGAGTTGCTCACAGGGCTTCTTGTTATCAGGTTATTTAGCGTCTTTCCCTTCTAACACTTTAATCGCTTTTTCAACACCAGCGCCATATTCAGGATGAACTTTGGTAAATAAGTCGATTTGGCGTTGTTGTGTTTCTTTACTTGCTTGTGATAATTCGCCCGCAATACGCGCAAACATACGTTGATGCTCGTCATCGCTTAATAGCTCATACAGTGCACGAGGTTGGCTGAAATAATCTTCATCTTCACGATGGTTCCAGTGATCGGCTGCACCTTCAATAGAAAGTGGTGGCTCTTTAAAGTCAGGTTGCTCTTGGAACACACCACCACTATTTGGCTCATAAGTAATACCATTACCACTATTACCATCAACACGCATAGCACCATCACGATGATAATTATGGAATGGGCATTTTGGGGCATTAACAGGGATTTGATGATGGTTAACGCCTAAACGGTAACGATGCGCATCACCATAAGAGAATAGACGACCTTGTAACATCTTATCTGGTGAGAAGCTAATACCTGGAACAATATTCGCAGGGCTAAATGCAGCTTGTTCAACATCAGAGAAGTAGTTATCTGGATTACGGTTTAACTCAAAGTAACCGACATCCATGAGTGGATAATCAGCATGTGGCCAAACTTTGGTTAAATCAAATGGGTTATAAGGCACGGTTGATGCCTCTTTTTCTGGCATGATCTGAATTTGTAACTTCCAACGCGGATAATCACCACGTTCAATGGCTTCAAAAAGATCACGCTGAGAGCTTTCTCTATCTTTACCTACTAGAGCTTCCGCTTCATCATCCATTAAGTTCTTGATGCCTTGTTGGCAACGGAAATGGAATTTAACCCAGAAACGTTCATTATCTTTATTGATAAAGCTATAAGTATGGCTACCAAAACCATGCACAAAGCGATAGCTTAAAGGTAAACCACGATCGCTCATATCGATAGTTAATTGGTGTAGAGATTCTGGTAAATGAGAAAAGAAATCCCATTTATAAGCCATATTACGCATATTAGTGCGAGGGTCACGTTTTACGATATGGTTAAGATCAGGGAATTTAAGGGGATCACGTAGATAGAATACAGGAGTATTATTACCCACCATATCCCAGTTACCTTCTTCTGTATAAAATTTTAAGGCAAATCCACGAATATCGCGCTCAGCATCAGCTGCACCACGTTCACCCGCCACTGTTGAAAAACGAGCAAACATTTCTGTTTTTTTACCCACTTCAGAGAAAATTTTAGCTCGAGTATATTTCGTAATATCGTGAGTGACCGTAAATGTACCAAAGGCACCAGAGCCTTTTGCGTGCATACGTCTTTCAGGAATAACTTCACGATCAAAATGGGCGAGTTTTTCTAAAAACCAGACATCTTGTAGTAACATTGGGCCACGAGGTCCTGCTGTTATTACATTATTATTATCTACAACTGGTGCACCAGCCGCCGTTGTGAGCTTTTTCTTTTCCATCACATCTTCTCCAATTTGTGGAATAGTGAACATTAAAAAATAGTATGGGTGAATAAAACGAAGCGAACAGCCTTATATTTATTATGGTTAATTTTTACTGTAATTCCACTTTAGCAAGATTAAAATTATTAATAAAACCCATTAGACCGATAGTATTGATAGATGTAACTTATTTACATAGATTGAAAAATCTAAACATTGACTTTCAATTCTCAGTAAAATTGTTTAATAAATTTGCTGTATAATTATAAGTTGGGAAAATTATTTGCTGGGGTAATCATAATGAAAAAGTTTTTATTATTAGGAGCAATGAGCGCATTACTTATTTCTGCTAATGCCAATGCCATATCGATGAATGTGCAAGCGGGTAAACATTATACCGATGTACAAGCAGGTTTAGGTGATGCCGATTCTGGACTTTCTTTTAACGGTAATTGGGCACGTAGTGATCACGATGGTCAATTAGGTAGTTTAGGTGCAAAATTTGCGTTACCTCTTGGCCCATTCTCAGCAAGCGTTGGTGGTAAAGCACTTTACCTCTCCCCCAAAAATGGTGATGACGGCGCGGCATTAGCTGGTGGTGTTGGACTTAATTGGCGTGTTTTACCTTCACTGAGTGTTTATGGTGAAGCTTACGCTTCGCCGGAAGGATTAACCTCAGGAAGTAAATCCTATTATGAAGCTGATGTTGGTGCTAAATACACGGTATTTAAACCACTTCATGTTAATGCGGGTTATCGGGTGATTGAAATTGAAAACGCGCATAATCACAGTAACAATAAACTTGCTGATGGTTTCTATGTAGGAGCTGGTTTAAGTTTCTAATATCAATAACGGGAACATTAGGTTTTTCCCGTTTAGTTATTTATTTTTAGCAGGTGTTACAATTAACACCTGCTTTTTATTTGATTTTTATCAGCTAATGGTGATTAACCCACTTGTGGCAATATATTAAAGGTAATCGCTATTTGAATACCAATCACCACTAACCCGCAGATAAATACAATGGCTAAGGCTGGCTTACCGCCTTTAACTTTATAATGCTCTGTAGTCTGCTTTTGCTGTCTTACTTTCCATACCAGTAGTGCTGGTAATAATAGTGCGAGAATAGATAAAGCAATTGCGGCATAGGCTAAGGCTTGCACAAAGTTAGGGAAAAATAACGCACAGAATAGCGGTGGAACAAAGGTTAATAAACCAGATTGAAAACGACCAGATGCGCGATTACTGCGTTTAAACAAATCAGCTAGATAATCAAATAACCCTAATGCTACGCCTAAGAAAGAGGTGGCGAGTGCAAGGGCAGCGAAAAGGTTGACAGCAATATTGACTCGCGGTGTAGCAACCACATCACGGATAGCGGTGAGTAGACCATTTAAGCCAGATTCTTGGGCTAAAATCCCCATAAAGGTGGTGGTAGGAATAGCTCCTAATGTTGCTAATTGCCATAAAATATAAGCAATAAGAGGGATTGCGCTACCTACGATAAATATGAGGCGTAGTTTTTTGATATTGCCATCCATGTAACTGACAATACTGGGTACACTACCGTGGAAACCAAAAGAGGTAAAAATAACCGGGATCGCAGAAAGAACGAGTCCCTGAGCGATAGGCATAGAGGTTAAGTTGACTTTTTCCACATGGGGTAACATGACTACCAGCATAAAAATTAAGAAAATAACTTTTGCTGTAAAGAGTAAGCGGTTAATCATATCCACAGAAGTGGTACCAATACCGACTACCGCACCACCAATAACTGTAAAGATAATGATACCTTGTGTGATGGTTATCTTATGACCAATCCAAGAAGATAAAGTCGAAGCTAATAATTCACCCGCACCACTGATATAAGCCGTTGTTAAAGCATACATAAGAAGTAGCAAAGCTAAACCTGTAACGACTTGTCCTCCAATACCCAGATAACGTTTCGCAATAGAGCCAAGGCCTGTATGGGGATCGTTGTATTGATAGACTTCCACTAATAAAAGCGCGGTGTAACTCATTAATAGCCATAAGCCCACCAGCAATAACACCATGGTACTAAAGCCAATACCCACAGCAGCAAGTGGCATTGCCAACATTCCTGCACCAATTGTTGTTCCTGCAACAATAAATACACTGCCTATAGTGCGATTTTTCACAAAGTCCTCGTTTTTCCAAACTATTTTACCTAGTTAAAAGTAGGGTATAAGAATGGTAAATTTCTGTCAAATTTTAATTACGATAGGTGTAATGTTTTGTTTACAAAATAAAGGGGATATAAAAAAACGCCAACAAAATGTTGGCGCTATTTAACATGTCTTTGGTTGTTGAATGACAAAAAAAGATTAATTAATCATCAAGCTCAACCATTCTTCTTATTTGATCACGATTAATTTGTTTGATTGCACCGGTTTCAGCATCTTTATAAATAATTAATCCGGTAGACTCATCTTCTTGAGGTTTATCTGTGGTCAAAATAGTTTGCCCATCGACGGTTTCAATTTTTTGTGGCGATGAACAACCTGCTAATAGCAGTAAAGAGAAAGAGGCGGCACAAATCGGTAAAATAGTTTTTAGTTTCATAGTAACGATCCTTTTTATAACTCTGTTATTTAACTTTAGTTAAAAATACGCATTTGTGTTAGAAAAAGAACAATATAAGAAAACAGTGATCATTATAGTCAATGGTTTTACTTTGTGCAGATCTCGATTTCGATATCACTCACAGGGTGACAGCTACAAGGTAAAATTTCATCAGCTTGAATAAATGCCAAGGGCTCATTGCGATAACATACTTTGCCTTTTACTAAGCGTAATCGGCAAGAGCCACAATAACCTTCTCGGCATTGATATTCGATTTGAATTTTGCTGCGCTCTAACGTATCCAACAAGGAAGGATGCGTTTCAGAGCTAAATTCTAATGCGGTTGATAGACCCTGCTGGTGCAGGGTCACTTTATGAGATGCCATAATGTATAGCGCTAGTTCTCTGTTTTACAGTTCGAAGTTACTTAAATCATCAGTATCTACTTGTGAGTCGATTTGACCTACTAGATATGAGCTTACTTCAACTTCTTGTGGTGCAACTTGCACATTATCAGATACTAACCAAGCATTAATCCATGGAATAGGGTTTGAACGTGCTTTAAACGGCAATTTAAGTCCTACTGCCTGCATACGAATATTAGTAATATATTCAACATATTGGCAAAGGATCTCTTTATTTAAACCGATCATAGAGCCTTCTGAGAATAGGTATTCTGCCCACTCTTTTTCTTGCTCTGCTGCTTCAACAAATAGGTCATAACATTCTTGTTCGCATTCTGCGGCAATTTCGGCCATTTCAGGATCATCTTGACCTGAACGCAGTAAATTGAGCATATGCTGTGTGCCAGTTAAGTGTAATGCTTCATCACGGGCAATCAATTTAATGATTTTAGCGTTACCTTCCATCAGTTCGCGCTCTGCAAAGGCAAATGAACAGGCAAAGCTGACATAGAAACGAATCGCTTCTAAAGCATTAACACTCATTAAGCATAGGTAAAGCTGTTTTTTAAGCTTACGTAAAGTAACTTCAACAGTTTTACCTTTTATTTGGTGCGTACCTTCACCAAACATATGGTAAAGGTTAGTTAAATTGATTAACTCATCATAATAAGATGAGATATCACGAGCACGTTTTAAAATCTCTTCATTTTCAACAATATCATCAAAAACGACCGACGGATCGTTGACGATATTACGAATAATATGGGTATAAGAGCGTGAATGGATGGTTTCAGAGAACGACCATGTTTCTACCCAAGTTTCTAATTCTGGAATCGAAATTAAAGGTAAAAATGCCACGTTAGGGCTTCTACCTTGGATCGAATCAAGCAGAGTTTGATATTTTAAATTACTAATAAAAATGTGTTTTTCGTGATCGGGAAGCGCATTGTAGTCAATACGATCACGAGAAACATCAACTTCTTCTGGACGCCAGAAGAAAGAGAGTTGCTTTTCAATTAGTTTTTCAAAAATAGGGTACTTTTGCTGATCATAACGCGCTACGTTAACAGGTTGCCCAAAAAACATGGGCTCCTGAAGCTGATCATTTCTAACTTGTGAAAAAGTGGTATAAGACATAGCTTCCTCAATTAAATTTTACACGCGCCGCCTTCACAATCTGAATCTGCCGTTTCAACGACTTCTTCCAGATCACCTTGTACATCTTCTGCACCATCACGGGTATTGTGATAATAGAGTGTTTTCACACCATATTTATAGGCGAGCAGCAAATCTTTTAGCAGCTGGTTCATAGGAACCTTACCACTAGGGAAACGAGTAGGATCGTAGTTAGTGTTGGCAGAAATCGCTTGGTCGACAAACTTTTGCATAATACCGACTAACTGCAAATAACCTTCGATACTTGGCATTTGCCACAGTAATTCATAAGCCCCTTTTAGGCGCTCATACTCTGGAACCACTTGACGTAAGATGCCATCTTTAGAAGCTTTAATACTGATATAACCACGAGGTGGCTCGATACCATTGGTTGCATTTGATATTTGTGATGATGTTTCTGATGGCATCAATGCAGAGAGCGTTGAGTTACGTAAACCGTATTGTTTGATCTCTTTGCGTAAGCTTTCCCAGTCATAATGCAGAGGTTCATTAGTCAGTACATCTAATGATTTTTTATAAGTATCAATAGGTAAGATACCTTCTGCATAGGTGGTTTCATTAAACCATGGGCATGCCCCTTGCTCTTTTGCTAATTCATTTGATGCTTTTAATAAATAGTATTGAATAGCTTCAAAGGCACGGTGTGTTAAGTTGTTTGCACTACCATCTGAGTAGCGAACACCGTGTTTAGCCAGATAATAAGCAAAGTTGATCACACCAATACCCAGTGTACGACGACCCATAGCACCTTGTTTAGCTGCTAAAATTGGATAATCTTGGTAATCTAACAAAGCATCTAACGCGCGAACGGCTAAACGTGCTAGCTCTTCTAAATCGTCTAGATTTTCAATCGCCCCAAGATTAAAGGCCGAAAGTGTACACAGGGCAATTTCACCATTTGGATCTTTAATATCATTTAATGGTTTGGTTGGTAGTGCTATTTCTAAACATAAGTTTGATTGACGGATAGGTGCAATCGCCGGATCAAACGGACTGTGTGTATTACAGTGGTCAACATTTTGAATATAGATACGACCTGTAGAGGCACGCTCTTGCATCATGAGTGAGAATAATTCAACCGCTTTAACTTGTTTTTGGCGAATACTCTTATCTTTCTCATATTGTACATATAAACGTTCAAATTCGTCTTGATCAGCAAAGAATGCATCATAGAGACCCGGCACATCAGACGGGCTAAATAATGTAATATCCTGACCTTTGATTAAACGTTCATACATTAATTTGTTTAACTGCACACCATAATCGAGATGGCGTACACGGTTATCTTCAACACCACGGTTATTTTTTAATACCAGTAGGCTTTCAACTTCTAAATGCCATAAAGGATAAAATAGCGTTGCTGCACCACCACGTACCCCACCTTGTGAACAAGATTTTACCGCCGTTTGGAAGTGCTTATAGAATGGGATACAACCCGTGTGGAATGCTTCACCATTACGAATAGCACTACCTAATGCACGAATACGACCGGCATTAATCCCAATGCCTGCACGTTGAGATACATATTTAACAATAGCACTTGAGGTCGCATTGATAGAATCAAGGCTATCATCACACTCAATCAGAACACAGGAGCTAAATTGACGTGTCGGAGTTCTTACACCCGCCATAATAGGTGTTGGGAGTGAGATTTTAAATGTGGATACCGCGTTATAAAAGCGCTCAATATAATCCATACGCGTCTCTTTTGGATAACGCGAAAATAGGCAAGCGGCAACTAACACATAGAGAAATTGTGCACTTTCGTAAATATCACCGGTAATACGGTTTTGAACAAAATATTTACCTTCTAGCTGTTTCACTGCTGCATAAGAGAAATTCATATCACGTTGATGAACAATAAACTTATCCATCTGTTCGAACTCTTCTTTGGTGTAATCTTCGAGAAGATGACGGTCATATTTACCGAGTTCAACTAAATGTTTAACGTGATCATACAATGCCGGTGGCTCAAATTGACCATAGGCTTTTTTACGTAAATTAAAGACAGCAAGACGAGCAGCAAGATACTGATAATCAGGTGTTTCACCAGATATTAAGTCTGCAGCAGCTTTAACCAGTGTTTCATGGATATCGGCAGTTTTGATACCATCATAAAACTGAATCTGAGAACGTAACTCAACTTGAGAAACAGAGACATTTTCTAGACCTTCAGCGGCCCAAGTAATAACACGGTGAATTTTGTCTAAGTCAATGCGTTCTTTATGACCATCACGTTTTGTGACGAGCAGGCTGTGATTCATGAGCGATGCACCTTTCTGGCTTTAATGACCTATAAATGGGCAACCTGAAATTTTATACCGCAAAAAAGCGCTCCCGATGACAAACATTGCCAAGGAGTCTTGTGGTGTGAAATTTAAGGAAACACAATATATAGGGGTTTGTTCAAATGGTGATAACAAGATAATGGTAATTGAGGGATTGATCAAGTGTACAAATCTGAATGTTTCTGTGGATAAATAGGGGATAATTTTTTTAACAACTGCCTGTACCCTGCATAAATACAGGCAGTCAGAAACTTAAAACGACGCCAAAAAGAGGCAAAGTCAATTTTTAAAAATGTGATCGTTTGATGTTTTATTAAACCAAATCAATCTCTCTATTTCACAAATCCGAATTATCGGTCGCTTGAGTGTGCACCATGTAATTAACATCAACATTTGGCGCTAATCGGAATTTGTCTGTAATAGGATTGTAATGTAACCCAATCATATTTTTGCTACGTAAATTGGTTTCATCGACCCAGCTTAATAATTCTGAGGGACGAATAAATTTATTCGCATCATGGGTGCCTTTAGGAACCATATTCAGAATATACTCCGCGCCTACCACCAGCATAAACCACGCTTTTTTATTACGGTTGATGGTAGAAAAGAATACATGTCCACCTGGTTTCACCAGTTTGGCACATGATCTTACAATGGAGGAAGGGTCTGGAACGTGTTCTAACATCTCCATACAAGTGACCACATCATAGCGTTGTGGATATTCTGCGGCATGGTTTTCAACGGTATCTTGTATATAGGTGACAGGAATACCGGTTTCCAGTGAATGGAGACGTGCGACCTCTAATGGCTCTTTCCCCATATCGAGTCCGGTTACTTCTGCACCAACACGGGCCATACTTTCAGATAAAATACCGCCACCACACCCAACATCGAGTACTTTTTTACCAAATAAGCCATCAGCACGTTCTTGGATATAATTAAGTCTTAGTGGATTGATGCGATGTAGGGGTTTAAATTCACCTTCAAGATCCCACCATCTTGATGCGACACTCTCAAATTTGTCGATTTCATGCTGATCTACGTTAGCATGCAAAGAGGTTGTTTTATCATTCATCAGAAAGTATTACTCCTATTTTCATATTACCGATGATTCTACCAATGTTAGAGAGCGAAATCGAAGCTAAATCGAAGAGAATCGCGAAAGAGTGATTAATTTCATTGTTTCAGTTTTCCTAAAATTGGCGATTTGTGGTATAGTTCTACACCTTTGAATCCGTAGTATGAGGGACAGTGGCTCCATGAGCGACATTGCCAGAGAAATCACACCAGTTAATATCGAAGAAGAGCTGAAAAGCTCATATTTGGATTATGCGATGTCCGTTATTGTAGGACGCGCATTACCCGATGTTCGAGACGGACTGAAGCCAGTACACCGCCGAGTGCTATTTGCGATGAATGTACTGGGAAACGATTGGAATAAACCTTATAAAAAATCAGCCCGTGTTGTTGGGGATGTAATCGGTAAATATCACCCGCACGGTGACAGTGCTGTCTATGAAACGATCGTTCGTTTAGCACAGCCTTTTTCTATGCGCTACATGTTGGTTGACGGTCAGGGTAACTTCGGGTCAGTTGATGGTGACTCCGCGGCGGCTATGCGTTATACCGAAGTTCGTATGGCGAAGATCGCCCATGAACTGCTGGCGGATTTGGAAAAAGAGACGGTCGACTTTGTTCCTAACTATGATGGAACAGAAAATATACCGGCTGTTATGCCAACCCGTATTCCAAACTTGTTAGTTAATGGCTCTTCAGGTATTGCCGTTGGGATGGCAACGAATATCCCTCCGCATAACCTCGGTGAAGTTATCGACGGTTGTCTTGCCTATGTTGATAATGAAGACATCACCATAGAAGAATTAATGGAATATATTACCGGGCCTGATTTTCCGACTGCTGCGATTATTAATGGTCGCAGAGGAATATTAGATGCTTATCGTACAGGGCGTGGAAAGATTTATATCCGTGCTCAGGCTGATATTGAAACTGATGAGAAAACGGGTCGCGAAACCATTATCGTGACAGAAATTCCTTATCAGGTGAATAAAGCCCGTTTAATTGAAAAAATTGCGGAGCTTGTAAAAGATAAACGTATTGAAGGTATCAGCGGATTACGTGACGAGTCTGATAAAGACGGTATGCGTATTGTTGTTGAGATCAAACGTGATGCAGTCGGTGAAGTAGTATTAAATCACCTCTTTTCACAAACTCAAATGCAAGTCTCTTTTGGTATTAATATGGTTGCGCTTCATCAAGGCCAACCAAAATTATTGAACCTAAAAGAAATTATCGCAGCCTTTATTCGCCATCGTCGTGAAGTGGTGACTCGTCGTACCATTTTTGAATTACGTAAAGCGCGTGATCGTGCTCATATCTTAGAAGCACTTGCGGTCGCTTTGGCCAATATCGATCCTGTGATTGAATTAATTCGTCAAGCACCAACCCCAGCAGAAGCGAAAGCGGCATTAATTGCCCAACCTTGGGATCTCGGTAGCGTGTCTGCGATGTTAGAGCGTGCTGGTGATAGCAATGTTGCTCGCCCTGAGTGGTTAGAGCCACAATTTGGTGTGCATGACGGTAAATACTATCTAACAGAACAACAAGCACAAGCCATTTTAGATCTGCGTTTGCAGAAACTGACCGGACTTGAGCATGAAAAACTGCTAGATGAATATCGTGAATTACTGCTACAAATTGCTGAGTTATTGCATATTTTGAGAAGCCCTGAGCGTTTAATGGACGTTATTCGTGAAGAGCTAACAGCAATTAAAACACAATATAACGATCCTCGTCGTACTGAAATCACTGAAAATACCGCTGATATTAATATCGAAGATCTGATTAATGAAGAAAATGTGGTTGTGACACTATCTCACCAAGGTTACGTTAAATATCAGCCATTGACTGATTATGAAGCGCAACGTCGTGGAGGAAAAGGTAAGTCAGCCGCAAGGATCAAAGAAGAAGACTTTATCGATCGCCTACTGGTGGCTAATACACACGATACTATTTTGTGTTTCTCAAGTCGTGGTCGCCTGTACTGGATGAAAGTTTATCAGTTACCAGAAGCGAGCCGCGGTGCTCGTGGTCGCCCAATTATCAATTTATTACCTCTAGAGCAAGATGAGCGGATCACCGCTATTCTTCCAGTAAGAGAGTATGAAGAAGGTAAATTTGTCTTTATGGCAACGGCGAGCGGTACGGTTAAAAAGACACCATTACAAGACTTCAGTCGTCCTCGTAGTGCTGGTATTATTGCGGTTAATTTAAATGATGGCGATGAGCTTATCGGTGTTGATTTAACCGACGGTAGTAATGAAGCTATGCTGTTCTCAGCAGATGGTAAAGTGGTTCGTTTCGCAGAAGAGTGTGTTCGCCCAATGGGTCGTACTGCGACAGGTGTTCGTGGTATGAAACTGGTTGATGATGATAAAGTGGTTTCACTGATCATTCCTCGTGGCGAAGGTGATATCTTAACAGTGACTGAAAACGGTTATGGTAAACGTACCGTTCAAAGTGAATACCCAACCAAAAACCGTGCAACACAAGGCGTTATCTCGATTAAAGTGAGTGAGCGTAATGGTAAAGTGGTAGGCGCTATTCAAGTTGAAGAAACTGACCAGATTATGATGATCACCAATGCCGGAACGTTAGTGCGTACCCGAGTATCAGAAGTCAGCATTGTGGGACGTAATACACAAGGTGTTACCTTGATCCGTACTACAGAAGACGAGCTAGTCGTTGGCTTACAACGTGTTGAAGATGAAGATGATGCATTAGATGATGATGAAGTTGATGAAATGATCAGCGACAATATCTCTGATGTTCCAGAGTCTGAACCAACAGATGATGCGGATAGCGAAGAAGAATAATAGCTATTTTTCAGTAACTTAAAGCAAAAAAAGCAGGCGGAATGCCTGCTTTTTTATATTATAAGCATTTATTAGTCAAAAAATTTTATCAGTCATCAGAAAAAATTATCCTGATGATAAAGATCATCTCATTCAGACCTAGAGTAACTTCTGTTAGAATGAGAAAGTTGATTATCTGTATTACCGATTAGGGTGGTTATTTGCGATATCTTTCGTCATTTAAAACGTCATTAAAAATTTCCCGCTACCTTTTTCGTGCACTGGGTATCATGTTGTGGGCAATGGGCGCATTATTAACCATGTTTTATCTCATCAACATCTTTAATGATACTAAATCAGATATCCGACAAGAATATAGTAATAACTATACCGATTTATTGGGCTTCTTTCGCCAAACCTCGAGTACTATCCGCGATTTGCAATATTTAGCAGAGCGGCATCAAGAGCAACTCAATTTAAACCCTAAGATGAATAATTCTTTTTTTTATGAAGGGCCTTTTTCACTTCATAAATTAAGTGAAAGTGCCGATTGTGAATTATTCAAAGGGCAAACAAACAATTATTTTCGATCATTTAATAGTATTCTGTATTACTGGAAAGATAATACCCCTGCTTTACAAGGTATCAACCAAGTATTTATGGTTGGCTCTCATAGTATGTGTATGATTAATTTCCCATTGCGTGCATCACCTATTGATACTGAACTGTTGAAAAAAATGGTTTATGAAAATACACGTAATTACATTAATCAACGAGCTCAAGGGAAAGAGAGTAATCAATACTGGATAGTACCTGATGCCAAGGGGGATAGCGGTATCCTCTATGTCATGTCGCCAGTTTATGCGTCAGGGAAATTTATTGCACTCATTGGTATCGAAAGGGCGATCCGATTGGAGTATTTTTCACCTACGAAAGATCGCGTTATCTCTATTCATCTTTTAAACAATAAAAATAATCCAGTCTTAAGTTATCCTGAAGAGAATAATTATCGCAGTGTAAGGGATGTACCGGATGTTAGTGCTCCTTACTTTGGCTTTGATGATGATTTTAGTGATTTAGTTGCAAAACGTAAGCTACTTCCTTCTTCTTTTAGTGTGGTCTATTCACTACCATTAAAACAAATTTTAAATGAATTTAAGTTTACTATTTTTAATGCCATTATTTTAAATATCATTTCGGCGATTGTTATCTTTATTTTCGTTTGGATTTTTGAGCGAAAAATATTTTCACCTGCAGAAAATAATGCTTCACGCTTAGAGGAGCATGAGCAGTTTAATCATAAAATAGTCGCGTCAGCCCCTGTAGGAATAAGTATCTTAAGAATACGTGATGGCATGATTATTTTAAGTAATGAGCTCGCCCATAATTATTTTCGCTTATTAAGCCATAGTGATAAACAAAATATTCTCTCTATTATTGCTGAAAAAAGTAGCAATATAGTGGATGTGGTCACTAATAATCATAATCATTTGCAAATTAGTTTTGTGAATTCACGTTATCAGAATGAAGATGTGGCGATTTGCGTATTAGTAGATATCAGCGCTCGTGTTAAAATGGAACGCTCTCTACAAAATATGGCAACGGCCGCAGAACAAGCAAACCAAGCTAAATCAATGTTCTTAGCGACAGTCAGCCATGAATTGCGTACACCACTGTATGGCATTATTGGTAACTTAGAATTATTACAATCATTGACGCAAAATGAAGAGACTGCCAGATTATTAAAAACAATGGATAACTCTTCATCGCTGCTACTCAAAATTATCAGCGATATCCTCGATTTCTCGAAGATAGAATCGAAACAATTAAAAATTGACGTTAAGCCATTCAATTGTCGCCAAGTTGTCTCTTTTGTTATCTCTAACTATTTGCCGTTAATTGCTAAAAAAGATTTAGCTATTTACTGCTTTATTGAGCCGGATGTACCTAAAATCGTTAATAACGATCCGGTTCGTGTCCAACAAGTTATCTCTAATCTACTAAATAATAGTATTAAATTTACTACGACAGGATGTATTACTTTGCACCTGTATCGAGATGAATATTATCTCTATTTCGATATTCATGATACCGGCAGAGGGATAAATGAAAAAATGCTTCATCAGCTTTTTGAACCCTTCTTTCAGGTCTCGCAAAATACAGAAAGTGCTTCAGAAGGTACAGGATTAGGATTAGCGATTTGTGAAAAACTGATTAACTTGATGGATGGTGATATCAGTGTTGTTTCTCAAGAAAATGTAGGTAGTCGTTTTACTGTGCGGATCCCTTTATATGGCGCATTAAATTCGAGTGATGGACAAACCAAATATAATCTCTATAAAGAGAGTACTATTCGCTGCTTTATCAGTATTAAAAATCTTTATCTAGAAAGCTTTGTTGAACGATATTTAAGTTATGTGGGCTTACATTGTCAATTATTCACGGAAGTGACTCAGGTCTCTGAGAATGATTTTATTATCACCGATCATGATGAATGTTTAGATAACTCTTGCCAATTTATCCGTATTTATGAACACTATTTTGAGCCTGCAAAGAAAATCTCTGAGAATAATTGGTTATGTAGTACATATAAATTAAATGAATTAATTAAGATTATCCTACAATTACCACAAACAAAATTAGAGTCTGATGACTCAGAGAATAATGCGTTAATGACGGATCACGATCTACAATTATTGACAGTACTCATTGTTGATGATCACCCTATCAATCGTTTATTGTTGACCGATCAACTGAAAAAAATTGGTTTTAATACCGCAACGGCAGAAGATGGTTGTGATGCTTTAGCCTTTATGCAAGAAAATCATGTCGATATTATTTTAACCGATGTCAATATGCCAAATATGAATGGCTATCAATTAGCGACAACAGTGCGTGAATTGAGTCGCACTATTCCTATTATTGGCGTTACAGCAAATGCGATTGCCGAAGAAAAACAACGTTGTATTGATGCGGGAATGAATGATTGTGTTTCCAAGCCAGTCTCTCTTACTGTATTAAAAGACGTATTACTCACCTATGTGGCATAATCCAACGGTTAATCTCGGAAAAGCGATGTTTTTTCATGGTAGATTTGATTGAAAAATTTCGATATTACAGTGATAAATATTGTTGCTAGGTTGCCGGCTCAGGATGATAGGGGAAGAGAGGAAAACATTTTTTTGTTGCCAACGATGTGATGGCGGATAAAAAGTAATAAAAAAGCAGAGAAGCTCCCACAATGGGTATGAGCTTCCTGATTTTATCTATACAGCATAGAGAAGAAAAGTTAACGGGTTAGCTTTCTCCGTTAATTTCCTTATCAATAGTGACTGATGATAGGTAGTTAAGCAGAGCGATATCATTGTCGACACCGAGCTTCATCATGGCTGATTTTTTCTGACTACTGATAGTCTTGATACTACGATTGAGTTTTTTAGCAATCTCAGTGACAAGGAAACCTTCGGCAAATAAGCGCAACACTTCACTTTCTTTGGGAGATAAGCGTTTATCACCATAACCATTGGCATTCACTTTTTCTAACAGCTTAGCCACGCTTTCAGGCATAAATTTCTTGCCTTTTTGCAATGCTGCAAGTGCTTTAGGTAGATCAGCAGGCGCACCTTGTTTTAATACAATACCTTCGATTTCAAGGTCAAGAACAGCACTTAAGATAGCTGGGTTATTGTTCATAGTGAGTACAATAATAGACAAATTAGGATAATGTCTTTTGATGTACTTTATCAACGTAATACCATCACCATATTTATCACCAGGCATAGATAGGTCGGTGATAAGAGCATCTGCATTTAATTTAGATAAGTTATTGATAAGTGAAGTGGAATCTTCAAATTCACCAACAACATTAACCCATTCAATTTGTTCTAAAGATTTACGAATGCCGAATAAAACAATTGGATGATCATCGGCAATAATAATATTAAGGTTATTCATGTTTAATTGTTACCTTGCTACAGCAACTGTCGGATCCATTTATCCAGTTGATTGATACGTTCTTTTATCTCTAATTCATTATGATTTTTTATGTCATCTTCTAAATATTCGCAGTTCTCTCTGAGATATTCTAAATCTAACATAGCAAAAACCCCTTTCAGACGATGAGCTGTCTGAGCTAGAGAATGAAAGTCTTTATTAGTTGCTTCTAAGTGTAGTTTTTCAACATCAATGGGAACAGTATTGATAAATAGTTCCTTATAATCACTATCATTCAACTTCTTCCTATAATTATTAAGAATTACTTCGTGATGATCAAGGTTATTATTCTCATTACGAATACTCGTTTGAGTTGTTTCGAGAGAAAGTTGTTCATTTTCTTCAATCAAATAAGTAATAGCCTCAATTAATGGATCACCGAAGTTATAGTTACACTTTATTAAATTTCTTGCTATTTTTTCAAATCCGGTAATAGAGCTAACTAATAATACTGTTGCTGATTCAGGATTATTATCCGGAGTGTCTCTAAGTATGATATCGTATTCTGAGTAAAGATTCTCTTTATTTTTATCAAAGTATGTAGCGCCATATTTATCAAGCTGTTGGCAGATTATTTTTTCTATTTCAGGGTTTTTTATGGCGAGTTTTGCAGTTATACCCTCTAATAATATGTCAAAAGAGCGCTCTTCTGTATCTATATGCTGGTATGGAAGTACGATACGGAAATGAGAGCCAATACTTTCTTGGCTTGTAATGGTCAAAGTGCCTTGTATTTTGTTACACAACAAATGACATAAATAAAAAATAATACCCGAGTTGGAATAATATTTATCACCCATAGCTTGACCTAAAAATGGATATTTAATATTAGCCAGATCTTGAGCTGTTAACCCACTGCCACTATCAATAATATCAATTACTATTTCTTCTTTATCATTATTTTTTTCTAAATTTAGATTGACGGTTATTTTTCCATAATTAGTCGTACTAATGGCATAATTAATCAATGATAAAATAATCTTACTTAATGCTGGGCCATCATTAAATAAAAGTAAACTAGGTTTAATATTATTATGGAAATAAAGTGTTAATCCCTTTCTTATCATAAATGGTGATGCGGTTATTAGAATAGATTCAACTAGCGTTGAAAGTTCAAATTCATCTTGATGTATTTTCCATTCTTGATTTTCTAACTTATTAATTAGCGTAATGTTTTCTATCCACTCAGAAATATAATTCGTTTTTTCTAATAGCAGACTCAGTAATTGTTGGTGAGTATCGTTAGGAAGTAGATCTTTAAATTGATATACCATCTCATTAATATCTTTAATTGGTCGTATGAGTTCCAATGACATATTGGATAAGATCTTGCGGCGTGCAATCGTGTTTTTTTCATATTCTTGTTGTGCTAGCTGCAATTTCTTATTGATTAATGCTTCGTTGTCTTTATTCAGAAAAATGAATAGAGCAGTATTATCGATATTGCTGTTGCTACTGGTGCGGATCTCATAAATTTCGTTATCAATGGCCGTTTGGATTAAACCATTATGTTCAATCGCCATCTGGCGGATCTTAGATAAATCGATATGAGGTAATAGTTTCTCTGCGTGGCTATTACTAATAATCTTATGGTTAGATGAAAAATTATACACCAATAGACCAATCGGAAGATTAGAAATGATATCGTTAGTCATCTCTTCTTTGATGCGAAGATTACGCGTCATCGAAATATAAGGGAATACATATTTATTACGAATATAGATATGGCCAAACACTGAAATCGAGATAAAAATGAGTAGGCTGATAAGTAACCAGATATTTTTATACACAATCTCATTGAAAATCGATTTTAGTGGATACTCATAAGATAAAGAGTAGGGTATTCCTGCGATGGGCTGTGAGAAGATGAGTGAAGTCCCATCCGTTGATACCTCAATATTGTTTTTATCATAAACACTCTGCTGTCCTGTGGGTAATAATCTTAAATATTGAGGTGATAGCTCAGCAGGTAGAAAATTATTTATGGGTAAATCAAAGGCAATAACACTGGTCAGTTGCCCTGGCACATTAAACATGGTGCGGTAGGTATAGTAATAAATATTTTCTGTCGGCATTTTCCTAATGGGAGAAAGGCTCTCTTTTTCATCTAATGCCGTTGATTGCATTAATAGCTCAGAACGTTTGTTTTCAGCCGTTAGTGTTAAATAGCTTTCTTTATAGCGCAATTCTGGTTTTAGTATTGAGTGGGTAGTAATAAGGATAAGATCATTGCCTTTACCATTAAGATAATAGAGAGAGCTATAGTTATTACGTACCCCCCAAATAATTTCTAACGCGTTTGCAAAATAACCGGCTAACTGAAAGGTTTGTTCATTCGATTTACCAAAAACAATAGCGTCAACGGTCTGATCGCGTCCTTCAAGCCAATAAACATCAGAGCGTAGTTTGACCGGATTGATTTTTAAAGGCAGAAAGAGGGTTGGATCATTAATTTTGTTTGATAACTGGAATAGTTGGTTAGCGTGATAGCGGTAATCTTCAACTTGAGAAGCAAACTTATTAGTCGTGTTATTAATGGCATTTTTTTTACTTTCTAGCCAAGTATCAAAATAGCTATAAGCATATAGAAAAAGGGATATGGCCATAAACAGAAGAAACAGAGCATATAAGCGAGTTAATGTATTTGGCTTTAATTGGGTCAGTGTACGCATTCAGTTTGCGAGCCTTTAAGAAATGAAGTCAATAAAAAAGAAAAAATTGGCTAAACAACCATCAGTATTAAGTCATTATATTAACAGGTTATTACTTTAAAAGGGATATTCGGGTGAAGTTTGAGCAAATAAACAAAAAAAGTCATTTTTTTTACGCTGAATGCTAGACAGCAAGCTCAGAGATAGGCATAATTTCGCGCTATGGAAGGATGGCCGAGTGGCTGAAGGCAGCGGTCTTGAAAACCGCCGATGGGAAACCATCCTAGAGTTCGAATCTCTATCCTTCCGCCAGAATTCGCCGGCTTAGCTCAGTTGGTAGAGCAACTGACTTGTAATCAGTAGGTCACCAGTTCGACTCCGGTAGCCGGCACCATATAAGAGCCCGTTATCTCGTAAGAGATAGCGGGTTTTTTCTTATCTTTTTCTCGCCTTTATTCATCGCTTTTATCTGTAAAGCACCATCATCACAAAGCAAAAACTCACAAAATTTAACCACTAAATTAATAAGTTATCGTTTTTTAGGCAAAATTCGAATGAAGTTTAAGCAAACAAATAAAAAAAACATTTTTTTTATCATCAGGACTAGACAGCAAGCTCAGAGATAGGCATAATTGCGCGCCATGGAAGGATGGCCGAGTGGCTGAAGGCAGCGGTCTTGAAAACCGCCGATGGGAAACCATCCTAGAGTTCGAATCTCTATCCTTCCGCCAGAATTCGCCGGCTTAGCTCAGTTGGTAGAGCAACTGACTTGTAATCAGTAGGTCACCAGTTCGACTCCGGTAGCCGGCACCATATAAGAACCCGTTATCTCGTAAGAGGTAACGGGTTTTTTCTTATCTCCACTTGTTGGGATAATGATGATCTTAGGATAATTTTCCTTGATTGACTTATAGATAAAACTGCTATACAACTAAATAAGTTAATAAGGAAAGATTGTGAATACAAGACCTCGCTCATTAAGATCAATTCAAAATTGGTGGCGCTTTATTTAAGCGGCACCTAGTCCTATTTATCTTTGATTTATATAAATAACACTATTGCCGCCAGAGCGCGGTGATGTTGTTTATGGCATTTCTCTGGCGGTATTTATCCCAACTAAGGAAATGCAATGAACAAATATCTCACTGAAAATAAATCGATAGTTTTAACAGGGGATCGGATCACTGGACCTTTACATCTTGGTCATTATATTGGCTCTCTTCAGCAACGTGTCGAATTTCAGAATAAAGCGACACAATATATCTTAATGGCTGATATGCAAGGGTTAACCGATAATGGCTCAACACCTGAAAAGGTCAGTAAATTTCTTTTTGATGTGGTGGCTGATTATTTAGCTGTTGGTATTGATCCGAAACTTTCCACATTATGCTTACAATCCGCACTACCGGCTTTATCAGAACTGACTATGCTGTATTTAAATATTGTCACAGTATCTCGCTTAGAGCGTAATCCAACAGTAAAACATGAGATTTTGCAAAAAAATCTTTCTCGTTCATTGCCGGCGGGATTTTTAACCTATCCTGTCAGTCAAGCGGCGGATATTACTGCATTTAGTGCAGATATTGTGCCCGCAGGAGAAGATCAATTGCCTATGATTGAGCAAACCAATGAAATCGTCACCAAAATAAATAGCTTAATAGGACAACCCGTATTGACAAGCTGTAAGGTCGTGGTAGGGCAAGTCGGTCGTTTACCCGGTACAGATGGTAGTGGGAAAATGTCTAAATCCTTAGGTAATACGATTAATTTATCATCCACAGCCGATGAAATTAAAAAAGCGGTTTATTCGATGTATACCGATCCGCAACATATTGATGTTGCATCACCAGGTCATATTGAAGGTAATGTGGTGTTCACCTATTTAGATGCTTTTTGCCAAGATAAAGCCATGGTGACAGCAATGAAGGCTCATTACCAAAGAGGAGGACTTGGTGATATGAAATGCAAAGCTATGCTTAATGATATCTTACAAGAGCTTCTGCAACCAATACGTGAAAAAAGAGCGCAACTTATTAATGATAAAGCTTATTTATTACAAGTGATCAAAGAAGGGAGCGATAAAGCGAAAGAAGTGACTCAACAAAAGCTTGATGAAGTAAAACGTGGTCTAGGATTATTGATCTTGTGAGCTATTGTATTTAAAAAAGCTAACATTAGGCTTAACGGTGAATATCAGTAAGCCTAGTGTTAGCACTATTCACTTTTTCATTCACTTTTCCTAAAGCGATCACCAGCCCATCACCGACCAATTAAAAACACGCCCTAAGATTTTTACTTCTTCTAAGGTTGATTCTTCATCAGGATAATCAATCGTATTATAGCTACGAATAATGATTTTATTATTGGGTAAGCGGTGCAAGATTTTAACTCTTAACAAGTCACCTTGCTGAATAGCGTAAATACCACCATCAATAATCTTAGTATGCCCTGTACTGATGGTTACAATGGAGCTGTCAGGAATAACCGGTGACATACTGTCGCCATGCACTTTAAAAGCAACAGCATCACTTGGCTGTACACCATATTGATTAAATGTAGAACGAGAGAATCTCAATAATTCCACCTTTTGATTATCAGTGGTACAACTGCCAAAACCTGCAGCCAATTCAATTGTTGAATAAAAAGGGATCTCCACTTCATCTCGCTCTATAGGAGTACTATTATCCCAATCATTAACAGGCATTATTTCATTAACAGAAATGCCATCATTTTTCTTGGCGCCTCTGCCATATTCTAACCATTCAGCTCGAACATCTAGCCACTGACTTAAGGCTAAAATATTTGTTGAGTCAGGAACGGATTCACCATTTAACCATTTCCAGACAGCAGGCGCACTGACTTTTATTCCTTGTTTAGCCAATGCCTCTGTAATTCTTTTACCTAACCCTCTACCCGCAATCCCGGAGTCTAAGCAGGCTTCTTGTAGTCTTTTTGTGAATGCTAACTTATAGTCATTTTTAACCACTAGTTAATTTCCTTTTCTATCTTGACGTGACTTTAGTTACATACTAGCATTAACTAACAGTTAATAAAAGTATGTTAAATATGGTTTGTTAACTAAATTAACCATAACGGATAGGTTGAGTATAAAATAGCATTGAGTGCATCAATACGCTAATGGTGATTTAAGCAGGCATGTAAGTGCCCCTAACTTGTTGTGGGATATGGATAAGCAAATAAGTCGTGACAGTAAATCAAAGGGAATATTGTATGAGATTAGCTGACTTACCTAAGTATTTTTCTCCAAAAAGTGTTGTATTAAGTGATGTTAGGACGCCTAAAGCTGTTGATTCATTATCCATTACGGATGTAATGGCTTCAATAAGCTTAGCGACACGTAAAGGGCGAATGGGAATAGAGCTATTTTTAGCTAAGCACCACATTAACCGTCCCGAAGAAGCGATAGAAAGCCTGTATCAATGTGCATTAACTCAAGTTAACCAATATAAGATGATTGATAAGTTAGCTGAACATGATAAAGCTAAAGTTTTACATATTATCGCTGAATATGCTTTTCAGGATTATGCCAGAAGTGCAGCCAGCAAGAGAGCATGTCCTGATTGTGATGATGGCTTTATCGAAGTTGAAGTTTTTACCGCCAAATGCCATGGTCGAAAAACAACCCTGCAGGTTACTCAAAATGCCAAACCTCATCTAAAAACAACCTCATCAAATAAAGCTTCTTTTCGAGAGGTAAGGGAAGTAACACGCGTTATTTGCCCTACATGCAAAGGTAAAGCGGAAATTCGTTTAGCATGCCGTTGCCATGGACGAGGAAAAATTATTGATAAAAAACAGACTGAATTACAAGGAGTTGCCGTATTTAAACCTTGTCGCCAATGTGCTGGACGCGGTTATCCTCGCCTTAAGTTCAGCGAAGTCTTACAACAATTGCAACATGTGGTGAGTATTTCAAAAACGGCTGCTTATAGTCATTATAAACCGCTATTCGATTTTTTAGTGGCGGAATGCTTTAAAGAAGAGTCTTTATCAGATAAATTTCTACAAGAAGTTACTGTAAAATAATAATTTTCTATTTTTATTTATTTTCATGAAAAAATATTGTTGACTTAAAGGAAAAATAAGCATACTATAACTCCATAGTGAGAGATTTGTATCTAACAAGCTCTCAGCAAAATCTAAGAAGCCTCACTTTTGAAGTGGGGCTTTTTTGTTTTCAATATTTATCACTATCACACTGACCACTATATAAGCTTGGCGAGTTAATCGATCTCACTGCCAATAGGTTTATGTTATGGCATTTTTTATACTACGCTTTTATCTACATTTATTAGATAAATAAAACCGTCAATATATTCATATTAGCCTTGTGCTTAAAATTAGATATGAAGAATGAATATATTATTAATGACATTTCCTCTGATTGGAGGTAAGCCATAAGAAATAATGAAAGAAAATCCAGATCTATGGGAACAAATATGCATTGTTCTTTATTCAATGAAAGAGCAAGGTATATCAGCCTTACTCGCTGGGGGAATGGCTATTCTTCGAAGTTTATATAACGCAGGAGGATGGAAAAAAACTTTTTTAGATGGACTGATGTGTGCAATGTTTGCTTGGTTTATCAAAGATATTTTCCTTTTATTTAGTATTAATCATCAATTTGCTTACTTAGCCAGTGTCTTTATTGGTTATGTAGGCATTGAACCTGTAAGCAAACTTCTTATAAGGAAAAATAGGAGTTAAAAATGGCTAAAATAGCGCGGGGTGAACGTAATAATAACCCAGGTAATATACGCCATGGTGCAAAATGGCAAGGATTGGCAAGCACGCAAACAGATAAAGATTTTTGTCAATTTATTTCACCAGAATATGGCATCAGAGCAATTTATAAATTAATTCAAACCTATCAAAATAAATATGGTTTAAATACAATTAAATCTATTATTTATCGCTATGCACCACCTAATGAGAATAATACATTAGGTTATATTGAGCGCGTATCAAAAGAAATAGGGATTGAAAGTAATAAACCTATTGATACCCAAATAAAAAATGTTTGTATATCTTTATCTATAGCCATTATTAATATTGAACTGGGTTATCAACCCTATGCCAAAAAAGTATTTGAAGATGCTTGGTTGTTATTATGAACTATCTTACAAAAATCATAATAATCATTATGTTATGTTTAATTGCTGGACTTTTTTGGGTTATTGATAGAAATAAAATATTAAAACAAAAATATGTGAAAATTAATGAAACACTGACGCAACAGATTGTAGAAAACAAAAACTATCAATTAAGAATAAAGCAATTATATCAAATGGATACTCAACGTTTACAGGAGTTAGCCAGTGCCAAGAGTGAAATTAACCGGTTGCGTAGTTATGCTGAGCGTGATCCTGAGCGGGTGTACATCAGAGCCAGTTGTGCAAAAAACGACGCCAATTCCACCCCCCGCGTGGATGATGCAACCCGCGCCAGACCTACTGACGCCGCTATCCGAAATTATTGGATACTCAGAGAAAGAATTGCTCAGTCAGAGTCCATCATCTTAGGTCTACAAGATTATATTCGCCAAGAGTGTATTAATTAAAGTGATTAAAAAGGAGTGTAAAATAAAGGAGATGAAATGAATGATAATGATATTAATAAAGCTATTCGAGAGCAATTAATAAAACAATTAATAAAAACAGATATCAATGCTGAAGTTATTACAGGATATCAACCGGAAGAAATCACTGATAATAATATTATTATGTTTTTTCCTATTAAGGAGGTGAGCCAAGGTTGGCAGAAAAGAAGTTATGATGTTCAAGGTAATAATGCCAATCACACTGAACAACAACTTGTTGAGTTAACTTATCAAGTTCAGAGCTTTACTAAAAAACAATCTGATTTTACTGCAGGTGATTTAATTAGAACAACGCGAATGATCATTCATTCGCTGCCTTTTATTGAATCAATGAGAAAAAAAGGAATAGGAATACAACGTGCGACAGAAATTAGGCGTGCGCCAATAATTAATGAAGGAAATAGCTATGAACATAATCCTTCATTTGATTTTAATGTCACTTTTCCCTGCTCATTATCTCTAAACACTGCAGCTACACATTTACTTATATCTAATCTATCTCGTATTTAAGGATAAATATGTCTATTAAACAAACACGCTATGTTGATATTGCGAGTGCGGTGATTGGTGCCTCTACTGCACCAATGCGTAAACTGACCGCACGTATTTTTTCAACAAACCCTAAAATTCCAGCAGGGAAAGTACTCGAATTTACTTCTGGTCAAGTTGATGAGTTTCTGGGGGCTGATTCTCCAGAAGCGCAATTTGCCCGCCAATATTTTAGTTATGTGAGTCCGGCTCCCGTCAGCAAGCCTAAAGAGCTACAAATTGCCTCTTATGAGCCAATGGGGCGAGCGCCAACACTCTTTGGTGGGCCGGTTGCCACACTGGATAAATTAAAGCTGATTGAAGAGGGTGAGTTAACGCTGGTGATTGGCGATGTGACCAAAAAAATCAGCAAGCTCTCTCTTCAAGACGTGACGTCCTATAGTGATATTGCATCTGTAATTCAAGCAAAACTCAATGCTGAAAGTGAGCCACAATTTGCCAGTTGTTATGTGACTTTTAATGCTATGGATAGTGCTTTCTTAATCAGCGGCGGTGTGCAAGAAAAAGCGCAGATTAGCGTCAACAACTCACCTCTTGCTGATGCCTTAGGGTTAAGTCAGGGACAAACTTCTGAGGGTAATGCATCACAGACTGCCCTTGAAGCCTTTATGGCTGCAGAAGCTATTTCTGACTCATTTGGTAGTGCAACATTTTTAACCGAACTATCTATTGAGCAAAGTGTTGAACTGGCTGAATACGTAGCAGGTGAAAATGTCAAATACCAACTTTATTTATCGGTGCCAGATCAACAAGCTGAAATGTACAGCAAGGCATTAATGAATACCGCATCGACAGGGTTGAATTTAAAAACCGAGGAAAACTTTTTTGTGCAAGCGTTGCCTATGGCAATTATGGCAGCAACAGATTTTGAGCGTACTAATGCCACCACAAATTACATGTATCGACAATTTGGTATTACATTCCCATCGCAAGTTACCACAGATATGGCGGCCGATCGCTTAGATAAATTGCGCGTGAACTATTATGGTGAAACGGCGGTATCTGGCTCTGAGATCAGCTTCTATCAACGTGGCTTTTTATGTGGTAATGGTGCTAATCCAGTAGATATGAGCGTACATGCCAATGAGCAATGGTTAAAAGCGTATATTGCACAGCAGTGGCTTAGTTTACTACTGTCAACACGCGGTATTCCTGCGAATAAAGATGGTGAAGCAAGAGCGATGATGATCATTGCTGGGGCAGTAACCAAGGCATTAAATAACGGCACTATTCAAACGGGTAAGGCATTAACAGAAGTACAAAAAATCGCAATTACAGATGCGGCAGGTGATGATTTAGCGTGGCACGATGTACAAAACAAAGGTTATTGGTACAACGCTGAAATCGTTGAACAAACAGGGCCAGGGAATTTACCGGAATACACCATGAAATATGTATTGATTTACGGTAAAGGCGATTGGGTTCGTAAAGTTGAAGGCTCACATAATTTAGTTTAAGGAATAAACAATGAACGATATTTCAGCAACAGGCTTAAGCCTTATTATTCAAGCAAGTAAAACATTTCCAGCGGGTATTCCGATCACCACCTTTTCTGATGAAGGTGATCCTTTAGATTTACCGACAGTTAATATTACACAAACAGCGGTAGATATTAATGGTAATTTGGTCAGTTGGTCTTCACCAACACCTCAAACGGTCACCATTAATGTGTTAGCGGGAAGTGAAGAAGACGAAAATCTAGCTATTTTGTTTGATGCTAATACTGCAAGACGGGGACGACGTCCTGCCAGTGATGTGATTACTTTAGTCGCTTCTTATGGAGATGGCTCTATTACCACGGCACGTAATGGACGTATTACTGGCGGTTGCCGAGGTAATTCAGTCGCAGGGGTAGGGCGTCTTAAATCTAAGCAGTACACTTTTATTTTCCAAGATTTTGACCGTGTTAGAGCGCGTTAATTATTAATCTTACTTTTTATCATGGCGACTTCGGTCGCCTTTTTTTATGGAGTTTTTATATGTTGATTAAGCCAAAAGAGATCACGGTGATTGATAGTGATCGTCAACAGCATACCTTTATTATTAGCCGGTTACCCGCCACAATTGGACGAGAGATCTTGGCTAAATACCCATTATCAAATGCCCCTAAAATCGGTGATTATGAAGTCAGTAAAGAGGCCATGTTAAAGATGATGGCGTATGTTGCTGTAGAAAAAGAAGGCCAAGAAATTTATTTAAAAACCAGTACATTAATTGATAATCACGTCCCTGATGGGGAAGCGTTAATTCGTCTTGAATTAGAAATGTTAAAGTACAACACCAGTTTTTTCGGCAACGGCGGGAGCCAAAATTTCCTTCAATACCTATTAGGCAAGCTCAGCGGTTCTCTCCCGTCGATTATAAAAACGCTGATGGCTTCTTTGCCGTCATCATCTCAGCCGGCTTCGCCTCTTTCACAGAACTCAAAACAACCATAGATTTAGAGGAAGCTTTTGATCTGTGGGAAATTGCGATTACCAATCGTTATAACGAGGCGCTAGCGGCGTCCAAGGAGAGATAATGTCGCTATTACCCGTATTTAGTCAGGTACTGACGTTAGACGCGGAGGTATCTGATAACGCATTAAATAATATCAGGAAATCGACCAACGAAATTCTTGAGGAAATGAAGAAAATAGAGCAGGGCGCATCAGCAGGTATTAATCGCTTTTTTGCCTTTGTTCAAGAAATAGCCGCCAGTTTTAACGAATTATCACTGGAGCCTGAAATAAACCTTTCGGTGGACAACCAAGAAATTATTCAAGCCTCTGAAACTGTTGAAAATTCGATACAACAAATCGTTAAAACGGCACTTAGTAGTACTCAAGAATTTGATACTTTTTTGCAAAATATCTTAATGGGGCTGACGAGTTTATCGCTTGATGAGCCCATAAATATTGAAATAAATAGTGGTGAAACACAAGAGAAGATCCATTCAATTACGTCAAGCATTGACGCTCTAAAAGATGCGATGTCAGTATTAAATTACACGAGAAATTTGCTTAGCAATGATGTGGATAGTGATGCAAGTCATCTTGCGAATTTAAATGCTGAATATCAGGCAATGGAAGATCAGCTTGCTTCATTAAATAATGAATTAACTTTATTAACTGAGGCAGAAAAGAAAAATAAAGAAAATAAATTAGTTATTGATGAGGTGATTAAAAATCTAGGTGCCGATTACGATCAATTTATCAGCACCATGCAAACCCAAGGTATTAAAGCGGCAATAGAAGAAGCTCAAGCTCAACGTCGATTAAGCAGTAGTGTTGATGAAACCGGGAAAAGTTATCAGCAAACCGTCGATAAAATGAAAGATTTTATCCTAAACGCCATAGGTGCAACGGATATTATGGGGACGTTACAAAAGGTATTTTCTGCGTCACTTGAACGTTCTCAAGAAATCGAATCATTAGATAAACTCAGTAAAAAAATGGGTGTTGCGGCGATTGATATTGACGCTTTTTCAGGGGCGATGGCTGCAATTGGTGGCTCGAAAGAAGCTGCTCAAGCGGATTTAGCCGCTATGGCAACTGCGTTTGATGATATGCAAGATCCCATAGAGCAGCTTTTACAGATCGCTGATAACGTTAAAAATATGAGTTTTGATGATGCCCAAAAAGAGCTGGAAAAATTAGGTGTTGTTGATGATAAAACCATCGAATTAATGATGAAAGGTCGTCAAGAGCTAGAGCGTACGATGGGGGTACAAAAACAATTCTCAGGTATTAACGACGACAGTATTGAAAGTGCGATCCAACTCAATGCCACAATACATAAATTTAGTCAATTAGCGGCACAATTCAAAAATAACTTTTTAGATATGATTATTCCTACGCTGGCAAAAGGCATGGAATGGTTTGATAAATTAGTCGATTTTTGTGTGAAAAATAAAGATATTGTGATTAGCTTTTTCTCCGCCATCGGCGCCGCTGTTGCTATTTATTATTTACCCGTCATGATCTCTGCTGCCGCATCGACACTTGCCATGGCATTACCTATTATTGCTATTGCAACGGTGATTGGTTTATTAGGTGTCGCCTTTAAACTCGTCTATGACGATATTATGAATTTTATTAACGGTAACGATTCCATGATCGGCCGTATATTAGAAAAATACCCAGTATTAAAAAGTGTGATCATGACGATATGGCAGGCATGGCAATCATTCTTTGAATATTTAAAAGAGGCTGTCACTGTTGTTGCTGATTTTGTTATTGCTGCATGGGATCTAATATCTAACTCATTTAACCAATTTATACAGACTCTAGAAATAGGGATTAATAATCTTATTGCTTGGGGGCAATCCATTATTGATATCTTTATTTTTGTTTCTGATTCAGTGGTGAGCCTATTTGAATGGATGTGGGGCTGTGTTGAAAAGATATTGGATTTTGTCGATGAAAAAATCAACCTAATACAAGATATATGGCAATCAGCCAAAAGCTTTTTCGGTATGGACGACGAAGAAAAAGAAATTCGTGTGGTGCAAAAGGTAGAGCGGCGATTAACAAATGAGGGTGAGCTTGACTATATCTTGCCACAATCTCAAACAGCGACACGATATTATAGTCCTATGCAGGAGGTTAAATCGTTAAATAACGGATTAGCAATATCGTCAAATAACAGTTTAAACCCGATGACCAGTCAAATGATCAGTAATCAATCAAGTATTAAAAATGAAAGTAATGTGCAAATTGGTGAGATCAAAATTGAAACTCAAGCCACAAATGGTGCGGAGGTGGTTAAAGAAATCAAGAAATCTTATACAGAGCAAGAAGCTAAAAATATATCGCAGAATCACTCTAGTGGCTGGAGGGTGTAATTATGATAACGGAAGTTAGAATTTTTGATTTAGCCTCTTTTACCACATTGTTTGATAGTGTTAACCCAACTCAAGTCACCATAGACGATAGCCACCAAGCGATTACATTTACGGTAGAAAATGGGGAAAGCCGCAGTGACCATGTGGTGATCAACCCCATCAGTATCAGTATCAGCTTATTGTTAACGGGCGATATTGCCAATGCTTATGCCACTATAAAACAGTTATATGACGAAAATACGTTAGTGGGTATTCAAACACGTGTTAGTACCTATCAACCAATGCTATTAGAAAGTCTTAGCCATGATGAAGATCCGTCAAAAGTAGACGCTATTGAGTTAAAACTGAAGTTTATTGAATGGAAAAGCATTGAGCCTGAATACAATAAAAAATCAGCTAAATCGACTAAAAAACCTAAGCAATCCTCAACGATTAATCGAGGAAATGTGAAAAGTAAAAAATCCATACCAATAGGAAAAAAACAGGGCTAGGAGGTAGAAAAAATGCAAGAAATACCATTACAAGCCATTCCTAATCAACGATTTTCTGTAGCAATAGCCGGTGTGAATTGGCAATTAACGCTTAAAGTGGCTAATCAAACCATGTTTTGTGATATCGAGCGAGAAGGTGAAATACTTATTACAGGAATGCGCCTTGTTGCTAATACACCGATAATTCCTTATCGCTATTTAAATCAGGGAATTAATTTAATGTTTTTAACAGAGCATGATGCATTACCTTGGTATGAGGAATTTACCAAGACGCAATCATTAGTGTATTGGAGTGAGGAAGATGGATCTTCGACGAATAAGGCTCGGAATTGAAGTCGGAGAACGGCTTCAATGGTATGAAGGATTACGTATTTCAGCCAGTGGAACAAAGTATGCCAATCCATTACAAAATGAATGTAATGTCACTATCTCAGGGCTAAATGCACAAACAAGAGATTATCTGCTGACAGAAACCAGTCCCTATAATAACAATAAGCAAACGCGACGACTCTATTTGGAGGTCGGCCGAGTTAATACCGGATTACTCTCTTTATTTATTGGCGATATTGTCAGTGCTGAAATAGATTCACCTCCTGATGTGACGTTAACTTTATCGGCAAAAACCAGTCATCAAAGCGCGGGAAAAATTATTTCTTCCAGTGGCGGCACAATGCGCAGGCTGAGTGAAATAGCCTTGGCTATTGCTGATGATTGTGGGGTGAAACTAGATTTTCAAGCTACCGATAAGAATATTGCTAATTGGTATTATTGTGGCTCAGCATTGCATCAAATAGAACGTTTACAGGAAGCTGGGGACGTTAAAGCCTTTATTGATGATGATACGTTATTTGTAAAAGATGACGACAAAGCACTAAAAAGCCGTTTGCGTATTTTAAATATGAATTCAGGCATGATTGGCATTCCCAAAGCGACAGAAAGTGGGTTAACCGTAAGTTACTTGATTGATAGCACCTCTGAGCTTGGTGGAATGCTTCGCCTTGAGAGTAAATTAAACCCTTCATTAAATGGTGATTACATCATTGAGCAATTGGCGTTTAGTGTTGCCTCACATGAGGCTGATTTCAACTATACCGCAATTTGTAAACGAGCTTAATTATGAGTAAACCCAATAACGATATTGCGAGTGTTGGTTCACTGGCAGGGGCTTTCTCGTCCGCATTTCGCCATTTGATGATGAATACGGATGATATGTTGCCCGCAACAGTCATTGATTATGATGAAAAAAGCAATCGAGCCGTGATCAAACCACTGGTGATGATGTTAACCACGGATAATCAAACTATTTCACGAGCACCCGTTGCAAATATTCCCGTATTTCGCTTTGGTGGCGGAGGTTTTTTTATTAGAGCACCGATTAAAGCGGGAGATTTTGGTTGGTTAAAAGCTAATGATCGTGATATTAGCCTTATTTTTCAACGCGGTGGTCTAGAGGATAGACCTAATACCACCCGATTACATACCTTTAGTGATGCGATGTTTTTTCCTGACACCTTAAAAGGTTGGGTGATCGACGGAAAAAATATTGATGCTTTGGTTATTCAGTCAATGGATGGTTCTGTCTGCTTTTCTCTTCATAACGATAAAGTTGTACTGGAAACCCCCAAGTATGAAATCAATGCCCGAGAAACGATATTTACCGGCAATGTCACAGTAAATGGTAATTATGCGGTAAATGGAAATAGTGATTCTCAAGGGGGCGTGATGCGTCACAACGGGAAAGATATCGGTTCAACCCATCGTCATAGTGGCGTACAAGCAGGCAAAGATAACACAGGGAGTCCAATATGAGGACATTTGCTATAAACCAGCATAATGATCTGGTGATTGATGCTAAAGGTGATCTGCAAATTTGTGATAACGATGAAGCAGTAAAAAACCTTTGTCAGCATTTTATTAAAGCAGTTCGTGGTGAGATGTTGCATAAAAAAGATAAAGGTATTCCTTATTGGTCAGCAACATTTAGCCGTCAAGTTGATATTCCTTTATTTGAAATGGCTTTTCGACAACGTCTGGCTGAAATCGAGGAAGTTGTGGCTATCAGCCATTTTAATGCCTTTTTAGATAATGGCGTACTGAAATATCAGGCGGATATACGCACGATATATGGAGGATTTACATTACATGGCTGATTATCGATATATTAATAATAAAGGCGTTATTGTTCCTGATACGGCAGCGCTACGAAAGGAGGTAGAAGACGAATTTCGCACTGTCTTTGGGCAATCAATCAATTTATCGCCAGAAACGCCCCAAGGGGTTTTGGCAACAATGGAAATTGAAAATCGCGATGCCATTGTGCGTAATAATGCCGAACTTGCTAATCAAATTAATCCCGATATTGCTGGGGGGATTTTTCTTGATGCAATATGGGCGTTAATGGGAGGAGAGCGTATTAATGCCACACACTCCTATTTAAGTAATGTGGAATTTATGGGAGTGCCCGGCACCATTATCCCTAAAGGTTCACAAGCCCTAACGATAAATGGCGCAGTATTTGAAACATTAACCTCTCTTATTATCGCAGACACTGGAAAAATAACTGGGGATATGCGCGCTAAAGAGTACGGGCCTATCACTTGTGGTATTGGGCAATTAAATAAAGTGGCAAGTTCGGTATTAGGCTGGGAAAAAGTCAATAATACCACGCACGCTATTATTGGCCGTTATGCAGAATCTGATATTAAAGCTAGGCGTCGGCGTAAACAGACTCTCGCTAAAAATACCATCAGTGTTGCCCAAGCTATTACATCGTCCCTCTATGAATTAGCAGGGGTTAACTCTCTCTCTTTTCGAGAAAACTTCACTGATAAAACATTAACTATCGATGGTATTTCCTTATTGCCACATAGCATTTATGTCTGTGTTGAAGGGGGAGACAGCCATGAAATTGCCAATGTTTTATTAAGAACGAAAACAATAGGTGCGGCGTTTAATGGTGATATTGAAATAAATCTCTTAGAGCCAGCAAGCGGTCAAGCATATCCGATTAAATTTTCACGACCCAAAGAAGTGACGATTTTTTGCAAAGTTACCGTTAAAAAATCCTCTTTTGATGCACAAACCATTATTCCTGATGCACTAGAAAAATGGAGTCATGGAGAGATAGAGGGGGATAATGGGCTGGTGGTAGGGAGAGATGTCTCTCCTTTTGAGATCTCCGCTGCCGTCAATGCTGTGGAGCCACATTTATTTGTCACAAAAGTGGAGTTATCAACAGATGGAAAAAATTGGCATGTAGCATTAATTACCATTGCCATTAATCAAATTGCCCGCTTACCTAAAGGGGCGATACAAGTGGTGATGGTATGAATATTCAACAGTTTGATTATCATTCAGATCTTTTACAAGCGATACTTTGGCAATATGAAAATGCCGATAAATTAAAATCACTGGCTCATTTTAAGGCAGATTATTTTCACCAATCCACCGTGTTATTTTGGCAAAATTGGTATCGCGATATATTTAATATTGATACCGCCAACGACTTTGGGTTAGCAGTCTGGGCGCGTATTTTAGATGTGCCTTTAGGCATTGATATTTCCCCAAGTGAGAAAACAAAAATAGGTTTTGGCTTTGGTAAAAAGAAAGCTAATTTTAACGCAAATTTTCGACGCAATACCGATTACACCTTATCACTGACGTTAGATCAAAAAAGAATGTTGATAAGAATGCGTTATTTTAATCTCACCCAAAGTCCGACGGTCACCAATATTAATCAATTTTTAAAACGTTTTTTCTGGCGAGGTGAAAGTAAAGTATTTGTACTTGATCCCTTTGATATGACGTATATGTATTACGTTTTTAATTTTAATCCCGATGAACGCTTACGTTTATTATTAGAAAACTTCGATTTAATGCCACGTCCTTCTGGCGTAGGCGTCAAATATCGCATCATAACTAAAAAAGCATTTGGTTATGGTTCATATCGTAAAAATTTCTTAAAAAGTAATTTCGGAGAATAAATCCTATGACTAAAATATTTAAAATCCCCTTTGCCACGCAAGGGGATAAAACAGTTGTGCCTGTAGAGATCCAAACAGATGGCTCAGTATCTTATACTCAAGGTTACGGTTATGATTATGAGCGTGACCAAGTCACTGATCCGGCGGCAAAAGATATTGAACGTGAAAAAATGAACAGCCTATTTCACGATATCACCGAGTCTATTGGTGAAATGCAATTACAAGGTTTTGCTAAATGGTCAGAAGCGGGCAAGCCCTATGCCATTCGTAGTGTGGTTTATCATAACAATAAGGTATGGCAGTCTAAAATTGAGAATAATAATATTGAGCCTATTGCCGGTAATGCATGGGCTGAGTTAAAAGCTGATATCACCGCGAATGAAGTGGGCGCTTATAACAAAGCCGAGGCTGATAAGCGTTTTCAGCCGGTGGGTAAATATCAAGTGGAAGGTTATAGCTATGCAAAAGCGGAATCAGATACTAAATATCAACCCAAAGGCAATTATGCTCCTGCGGGAAATTATGCGAATAAAGGCGATAGCTATACCAAAGCAGAATCTGATGGGAAATATCAATCTAAAGGCAATTATCAAGCTTCAGGAGATTATGCCACTAATACCAATTTAAAAAATGAGCTTAATAAAAAATTTGATAAGGGTAATATTTCTCAAGCGACCGGAACCTCAACGGCTCATGTTATTAGCCAAAAAGCCGCTACTGATGCTTTTCAGCCA
This sequence comes from Proteus sp. G2675, assembly GCF_963886535.1. Taxonomy (NCBI): domain Bacteria; kingdom Pseudomonadati; phylum Pseudomonadota; class Gammaproteobacteria; order Enterobacterales; family Morganellaceae; genus Proteus; species Proteus sp. G2675. The sequence continues at coordinate 36,497 of NZ_CAWPCB010000054.1, read as the reverse complement.
AAAGGGAATTATCAACCCAAAGGCAATTATGCATTAGTGGGTGCATCCTATACGAAAACGGAATCTGATAATAAATATCAACCTAAAGGCAATTATTTAGCGACAGGTTATAGTTATTCTAAATCAGAGTCAGATGGAAAGTATCAGCCAAAAGGAAAAGGATTGTTAGGAAACAATCAAAAATGGATAGATGTAACTAAGGAACGTAAAATTGGAGAGGTTTACACCAATAATTCAGAAGGACCTATTTATGTTCTTATATGGTCTGATGGCCGTGCAGTTGAATTTAAATTAGATGGTATTTTAATTAAAGGGTATAGCAGTTTGGATAATTGTAGTTTTGTTGTTCCTAAAGGGGGAACTTATCAACTTTTAAATGGAAGAATGGGAACTTGGATGGAGTTAAGATAATTATACTTATAAAGTAAATGTTATAATTATCAAAGAATTATTTAATAACTTAATTAGATAATAATATAAAGATTTATATAGAGAAATATAAAGCTATATATAACTAACCAAAAATAGAAAATATAATGGCCATTGGGAAACTCAATGGCCATGTTATTGCGATAAGAAAAGCACTCAGCAGGCGCATAGCTAAGCTGGGATCTTTAGTTAAAAAGAAGGTGATAATAAAAGAGAGTACAGCCCCAATTAGGTAGCCTATTCCAATAGTTGCGATAACAGACATAGTCGATCTTCAGTAAAAAAATTGCAGTAATTGTACGCTAATTTTGTTAAAGAAACAGACTAAGAAGAAAAAATTTTCAACAAATGTCATTAGCAATTGGTGTTTTTTTAGCATTTATTTCATTATTGATCGCATATTTTACTTAAGTAACATCCAACAAGCTTATAACAACTTTTCTTGTTTTACCGCAGCCTTTGCTACTGTAAGTCTTTTTAATACCCTAACACTATTTTTTAAGCTTTATCCCTTTTAGGCTTTTATCTATTCTATTAACGATCCCAAAGGGGGTTATAGTAACAACATCCTTATTATATTGATTACTAAGTTACATATATCATTAACAACATTGTTTAGAGTATAACTTGCTCATGGATGGGTAACACTTAAAGGAGCTAAGTGTTAACTAGGACGTGATTAAAATCCTCTTGTTGCCTTTAAAGAGGATTTATTTTTTTGTTTTTTTAAAGAAGCTCGATCCCTGTAACCTTTTTCATACTATTCATAGGTTAAAAATCTGTATACTTTAGAGATAATATTTCTTATCAATTTATATAAGGTGGTTATCGCTATGGTTCCTTACCAACCCGTATTAACCTTTTGGTTTGAAGAATGTACCCCAAAACAGTGGTTTCAAAAGGATAGCGCTTTTGATAAAGAAATTAAGGATAGATTTGGTGAGCTATGTATTAGCGCAAGTCGCGCAGAGCTTGCCTCTTGGCGCGAGAGCATTGAAGGGCGGTTAGGGGAAATTATTATTCTAGACCAGTTTTCACGTAATATTTGGCGTGATACACCAAAGGCTTTCGCCCAAGATAATATGGCGTTAATTCTTGCTCAAGAAGCCATTCGATTACCCGAATATCTCACCCTGACACCGGTAAAACGCAAATTTCTGATCATGCCATTTATGCACTCAGAATCACAAAAAATCCATCAAGATGCCATTGCGTTGTTTTCACAATTAAATGATGACGACACGTATCAATATGAATTACGCCATAAAGAGATTATCGATAAATATGGTCGTTATCCTCATCGTAATGAAATTTTAGGGCGTACTTCCACACCAGAAGAGTTAGCGTTTTTACAACAACCCGGCTCCTCATTCTAAAAAGAAAAAATGCATATCTAAAAAGATATGCATTTTGTTTTTCGTTTCTTGCCGATGACTATGCTTATGATGATAAATCAATAATGATAAAGCGTCATCGCACAGAAAACCCATATTACATGGTTATATGCCATAAGTTATAAAAGGCAATGCGACCGGATAATTCAGCAATCACGACCGCTGCGGCACAAGTGGCTAAGGTCACTTTTGAGGTTTGCGCTTTTAATGCACTAAACCCGACAACCACAATACCTAATGCTAATACTGCTAATTGGAAACCCCAAAACAGTGATTGCTCAGCACTTAATTCTGGGCCATTAAAGCTTAGGAAACTGACATAACCGGAGCGTGCTGCAAAGGTAATTATGGCACCGATAATAAAGGACAATGCCCCTAAACGTCTTGCACCACTGACCATTGCAAGTACTCCACCGCCAATTAATAGCGTCATCCAAAACTGTAATGTGGTGTAATCTGTGTTCCAGTTAGCAATTGTTGGAATATGGTAAACTTGCGGAATTGACCAAACAAAAGCTAAACCAAAAATAACGGTAAATAGATTACAAATTTCACGTAATCCCCGCCATTTTTTCATAATAGTGAGTGCCACTGTTGCAAAAGCAAAACCAGTAAATACACCACTTAGAAAAGCTTCGTTACTCATTGGAGAACGGCCTACGCCTAATAACATATTGAAAAAGCGTAGTGGCTGACCTACGTGTAATCCACCAATACCTAAGCCCACAAGCATTAATATCAGAGCAAGAATATTGGCATTACGCAGTTGTTGTTCATCAATTTGACCTAACTTTTTACTGATATAAGCGATCAGAAACAGACCTGCTGCGCTAGAGCCTAAAACAGTAAAAAAGACAAGAGGAAGTTCATGCATGGTTTATACCTCCGCCGCATTTTGAACTGAGCCGGTTTTATCACCAGAAGGTTTTGCATCTTTATGTGCTTTTATCACGATATTTGGGTTAGTTAAGCTTGGATCTGGCATTGGTGCGATACCACACTCTGTACCATGTTTCGCTCTGATCACTTCAATATCATCAAAATCCAGTGCACGTTGTGGACAAGATTCAACACAGACCGGTTTCATACCTTGGGCGACACGCTCATAGCAACCATCACATTTTGACATCAATTTTTTCTTTTCATCAAACTGTGGTGCGCCATAAGGGCAACGTAATTCACAATAACGGCATCCAACACAAACATCTTGATTAACAACCACTAAACCGTCTTCTTCACGTTTATGCATCGCGCCAGTAGGGCAACCTGCCACGCAAGTAGGGTTAGAGCAGTGGTTACAAGAAATTGATAAATAATAACTATAAATATTTTGTGTCCAGATACCGTCTTGTTTTGCCCAGCTACCACCGCCATATTCATAAACACGACGGAATTTAGGGCCTAAATCTAAATCTTTTTCGTCCTTGCAACTGACTTGACAGGTTTTACAGCCAGTGCATTTAGTGGAGTCAAAATAAAAACCATATTGCTTCATGAGTTAACTCCTTATGCACGTTTCACTTCAACAAGGTTAGTATGTTGTGGATTTCCTTTAGCAAATGGCGATGGGTGCCAGCTTGTTAATGTATTAATACATCCACCGGTATCTACACCTGTTGTATCAAGTGAACGCCATGCACCTTGTGGTACTGCAATCACACCAGGTAATACACGATCTGTCACTTTGACACGAATATGCAAGCGACCACGTTCGTTATAAATCTCAGCAATATCGCCAGATTTTAATCCACGCTGTGCCGCATCAACGGGGTTTAACCAAAATTGATGGGGAATAGCTTCACGTAACATTGCGACGTTAAAATAGGTAGAGTGGACGTGACCTTTATCGTGGAAGCCCGTCATTTGCAGTGGGAACTTCTCTTTTAAGGTAACGTTTTCAACACCTTCTTAATTTTTACAATATTCTGGAATTGCAGGAATACGATCACCTTCTGGTAAGATCCAACCTTCAGTGTCTTGCATTAATTTCTCAGAATAGATTTCAATTTTACCTGATGCTGTTTTTAGTGGGTTGGCGATAGGATCTTGGCGAAATGCTTCTAATGCCACATAAGCGCTACGAGGAGGAAGTTTTCTATCCACAATCCCCATATCGTTAGTTTCAGCAAAAGAAGGAAGCGCTGGGTTATTTGCTTTTACTTGGTTATAGCAATACTCAATCCACTCTTGGTAGGTTCTACCTTCAGTAAATTTCTCTTTAACACCTAATTTTTCAGCGATATCTGCCAATACATCATAGTTAGGACGATTTTCCCATAACGGCTCAATGGCATTTTGTAAACGCACCATATAATGATACGCACCACTAGCATAAGAGTTATTGATAAGATCGTTAGTTTCCACAGTAGTGACATCAGGCAGTAAAATATCGGCATATTTTGCTGATGGTGTCATGTGGTTATCCCACACTAAAATAAATTCACATTTTGATTCATCTTGCAGTAATTCATGTGTTTTATTGAGATCAGCATGCTGGTTACCAATCACATTACTGGAGTAACACCACATAAATTTAATGCCCGTATCCAGCTTATCTTTATTTCTGACACCGGCATTTTTACTGGTTAACTCTTCACCACGAGCAACCGCTTCAGACCACATAAACGTTGGGATCTGGGTTTTTACTGGATTTGGTATGGCAAAACTTGCGACAGGGTATTCAATGCTACCGCCCCAACATCCGGTATTAGTACCAGGACGACCAATATGACCAGACATTAATGGCAACATCATAATTGCACGGCAAGCTTGTTCACCATTACTGGTACGCTGAATACCCCAGCCTTGGGAGATCCACGCCGCTCTGGCATTACCAATTTCACGTGCCAATTGAATAATACGCGCAACGGAAATTCCGGTTAATTGACTTGCCCACTCAGGGGTTTTAGCAATTCCATCAGGACCATTACCGAGAATATAGTCTTTGTAAGAGCCATTTTCAGGTGCTGAGGCTGGCAGAGTTTGTTTATCCCAACCGATGCAATATTCACGTAAAAATGCCTCATCAGTGATACCCTCTTGGATCATCACATAACCTAACGCAGCCACTAATGCAGCATCAGTACCCGGATAGATAGGGATCCACTCTGCACCTAATGTTGTGACACTATCAGTACGACGCGGGTCGATAATAATTACTTTACTTTTACTCTTATCTAACGCATTCAGTGTTTCATAGAACTGACCACCGCCAGACATACGAGTTTCAGCAAGATTATGACCAAACATCACAACCAAATCTGAGTTTTCGATTTCTGTTAACAGAGATTCCAGCATATCACCATACACATAAGGGACGATACCGGTTAATTGTGAATAAGAGTAAGTACCGTAGTCACTTAAGAAGCCACCGACTGTACTTAATAGACGTTTACAGGCTGTTCTACCATGTAAATTCGCTCCGGTAGATCCAGTACCATATTGGTAATAAATAGCCTCATTACCATAGGTATCGATAGTATATTTTAGCTTATCAGCGATAATCGAAGTCGCTTCATCCCAAGAGATACGCTCGAATTTCCCTTCACCACGTTTACCGACACGTTTCATGGGGTATTTTAAGCGGTCTGGATTATAAGTTTTCCAACGAACGGAACGTCCACGTAAGCAAGGACGGATCTGATGAAGACCAAAGGTTGAGTCATCAAACATGGTTTCATTGGAAATACGGCGGATCACACCATCTTTAACATGAACTTTTAATGGGCAACGACTACCACAGTTCACTAAGCATGCACTGTATTTGATGGTTTCAGACGTCTCATCAGGACGAATACCCTGGGGTGTTTGAGCATTAGCAGAGAAAGGTAATGATACCGTTCCAGCTACAGCAGCAGCGCCAGAAAGAACAGCTGCAGACTGAATGAAGCCACGCCGGCTCATTTCAGTGATAGAAACATTATTTTTAATTTTTGACATTGACATTACCCTAACATTTTTCACAACAAATAAAGTTGTATATCTATGTTAAGTTATTACACCTATACCTATAATGATTTATATCAATATAAAAAATGTTAATAAGGTTATCTAAAAAAATAATTATTAAACAATTGGTTACATTTTGCGGTTAATACCACTTTAGTGGTAAATAAAATATCAAATATATAGGTGGAAACAGCGATTCGATATATAAAAAATAACATATCGATTTTAAAAAAATAGGCTAAAACAAGATTGTTAATATGATAACAAAGTCGATAGTTATAAATATTTGTTAATCTATTTAATAGAAAAAAGGGAGAATTAATCTCCCTTTTAAATAATGAACGCTAGGGCTATGGTGTGTCGATATTGGTAGGGAATTTTAATGCTCTGACATCGCTACCTGTTGGTGATTGATGTATTCGTAAACCAAACTGAGGAAGAATAGCGAATATATGATCAAAAATATCGGACTGAATAGCTTCATACTCTACCCACACGGTTGTATTGGTAAAGGCATAAATTTCGATAGGTAACCCTTCAGAGGTTGGGGCAAGCTGTCTTACCATAATGGTCATCTGTTTATGGATCTTCGGATGATTTTTTAGATAAGCTTCCACGTAAGCGCGAAATGTACCGACATTCGTCATACCACGTTGATTAAGTGGCATTTGATGCTCATGACAAAGGCTAGCGTTATAGCTGGAGATTTCACCTACTTTGCTTTTTATATAAGGTTCAAGAAGCTGTGCCTTTTCTAATTTATCAATATTCTCTTGATCTAAAAAGTAAATACTATTGATATCAAGAGATAAACTGCGCTTAATTCGACGCCCACCTGATTGTGTCATCGCTTGCCAGTTTTTAAACGAATCAGAAATTAAAGAATAAGTAGGAATGGTCGTAACGGTATTATCCCAATTACGTACTTTTACTGTGGTGAGGCTAATATCCACTACGGCACCATCAGCACCATATTTAGGCATTTCTAACCAATCACCCAAGCTAATCATATTATTGGCGGAGAGTTGAATACCGGCAACAAGTCCCATAATTGGATCTTTAAATACCAACATCAACACCGCAGTCATGGCACCTAAACCACTTAATAAAATAAGCGGTGATTTACCGATCAGTAATGAAACAATCATGATACCAATCAGCACGCTGGCGACTAATTTTAAACTTTGGAAAATACCTCTAAGGGGTAATCGGCCAAAAGAAGGGGAATTTCTCATGATCTGCAAACAGAGATCCATAATTGAGAAAATCATCAATAAACCGAAAAGTAAACACCATGCTTGAGCTGTAGTGGTTAATATCTCCTGTGTTTTACCGGGTCCCATCCATAATAAGGCTTGGATATTAATGACTACACCTTGGATAAGAAAGGCAAATCGACTGAATAACTTATTAATTTCAAAAGAGAGTTGCCACTTTTGATCGTATTTACTGATAGCTTTTGAAAGCTTAGGGAGCACAAGTTTGTGCAAAATAAAGTGGAGAACAAGAGCAACAACAAAAATGATCAATAAAACAAGTAACAGAGAAGTGATTTGAGCGTACTCTTCATTAAACTGACGTATCCATGTAAGCAGTTGCTGCTGCATAAACTATCCTCATCATAAAAGGTGATTTAATACTAGGGTACAAGAAGAGGGATTTTAGTTCAAACAAGTGAAATTTTTGTTACTAAAGATGCGCGAAGAGTAAGATAAGAAAAAATCAAAGAGATAGAAAATAAAAGCCAGATAGTGCCTCTTGCGATATAGAGTGCATTTTCTGGCTTTATGCGCTAGTTATTCTTTTTAATACAAAGAATTACAATAAACGAGTTGAAGATAATTTAACAACAACTTGGTGCAGATGAGTAATAAAAGAAGTCATTGATTTCATATTAAGTATCCTATTAATAAAATGTGATTCTCGTCACAAATATTTTCTGATACTGATTCTAATCACATTTTCATAACAGTCAATAGCTTTATACAAAAATATTTTAAATTTTAAATTATTTTTTATATTGAAAGCATTTTTTGTTGGTAACCATAGCTTAAGAAAGTTTGAATTTATATCTATCTTATTGTTTTAAAATTATTTTTCTGCTTATAGCGCTTAGTTGACTTTTTCTATTGCACCTTTCGCGATATTGTCTTTTTAAACTAACTATTGCAGTAGAGAAATGAGGAAGTAAAAGGAAGGGCATTTGACAAGTAGTCTCGGTTGGCTTTGTCGAATTGGGATAAAATATATACACCGCTACTGTTAGAGCCACATTAAGTGGCTCTAATATTCAACTACAGCTTATAAACTAAGACGCAATTAACGAGTCATCCGCTTGATTGCACTGGCTATTGATAGAATAGTTATAGAACTTAAAATAAGTTGTATACCAATCAATGCCATCACCAGTGTTATAGAAGTTTCAGGGCCAAAAGCTAGTAAGAAATAGGCTAAAACAAGATCTAAAAAGCCCACTAAAATATTAAACCAGCCATAAAAGCTATCTTTAATTTGCTTAAAGCCGAGGACTAAGCGGAGTATTCCTGCAAAGATAAATAAATAACCGATAATAAATGCAAGGCTTAACATGCCATTTAAAGGATCGGTAATAAAAATATAACCTAAAAATAGATAGATAAAATCAGCAAGTAAAGTAATTAACATCGACCAACCAGAAGAGATCCGGCTATTAAAGGCCGCCATTATGCTGGTTATTGCACAAGCAAAAAACACCACACCGAGGAAAACACTGACCACGACCCCTGAAGAAAAAGGGTTAATAATACAGATAATACCCGCAAGTAATCCCAGCATGGCAATGATACTCATTAAAGTACACTGCTTTTTAACGAGTTTCTCTGTTAGCTGAGATAAATTATTTTTATTAATGTCTAACATAACAACCTCTTAATTTGTAATCCTTATCGCAAATTATAGCAATTTTTAGCTATATAACAGGAATTCTTTAAAGAAAAAGGCCATTAAAGATTTGTATTAGAAAGTCAGTAGCATTTGAAATAGTAATGTGAAAGAGTAGTGTGGTGAAAAGTTATCAAGGTTAATACAATTTATCACGGAGGTAAAATGTCTGAGATTGTGTATTTAAATAACCAATTTGTACCTAAAGAACAAGCTAATATCTCTGTTTTTGATCGAGGTTTCTTATTTGCTGATGCCGTTTATGAAGTTACCGCTGTTATTAACGGACAATTAATTGATTTTGAAGGGCATTTTCAACGTTTACAGCGCTCTTGCAAAGCATTATCAATGTCTTTTTCATTAACCAAAGAGCAATTAAAAGAGATCCACGAGCAATTGATAGATAAGAACCATCTGCATGAAGGACTTATCTATTTACAAGTCACTCGTGGCGCCGATTCATCACGTTTTTTTGATTTCCCGTCTTCATCAGTCGCTCCTACATTGGTGCTATTTGTTCAACACTCAACGGTGGTAAATCATCCTAATGCAAGCAAAGGAATTTCTGTCGTAAGTGTTGAGGATATTCGTTGGCAACGCTGTGATATTAAAACGGTGGCATTACTTGCTGCATGTTTAGCTAAACATCATGCGCATCAGCAAGGTGCTGATGATGCTATTTTTATCAAAGAGGGTTATATCACCGAAGGGAGTTCAAGCAATTTCTTTATTGTTAATCAGCAAGATGAAATTATCACTCGCCCATTAAGCCAAGATATTTTACCGGGGATCACGCGACAAGCGATTATTCAGTTAGCCAAAGAACAAAAACTCACCATCATTGAGCGTTTATTTACACTCGAAGAAGCGAAACAAGCCAAAGAGGCTTTTATTAGTTCAGCGACTACCTTAATTTGGCCGGTGATCTCCATTGATAATGAAAAAATAAATCAAGGTAAGGTAGGGGCGTTATCACAACGCTTAAGAGAGATTTATCTTGAGAAAGCCGGTGTGAAACCATAGTAAATTTTTATCGCACTGATTTTGACTTTATCAGAAAAATCAGTGCGATAATACCATTGTCACTAATTGTGATGTTCAATGATCATGACAGCGGTAGTATCTGGCTCTAATGCACGTAGCACATGAGTAACGTCACCAGGGTAACAAATATAGTCACCGGGAGATAACTCTTGTTGATTATCTAAAGTACCGACAATGGCACGACCGCTAATTATAAGAATATGTTCTGTGACATTTTTACTATGAGGATCTGATACTCTATCTTTACCCGGTTGAGCAATAACCGTATAAATATCGCGCTTCGCACCATTGGGGCAAGATGACAATAAAAAGGCATGGTAATAGGCCTTTTCTGCACTAATTTTAAATCCATCCCCTTTGCGGATCACTTTAACTTCTGGTTTAGGTGAGGAAATCAGTTGTGAAAACGGAATATTGAGTGCGACGCAAATAGCCCATAAAGTTTCGATACTTGGATTACCTTGTCCCGCTTCTAATTGGGATAACGTTGACTTTGCGATCCCCGCTCGCCTTGCGATTTCTGCAAGTGAAAGACCTGCTTTTTTTCTTTCTCTAGCAATGGATTGAGAAATAATTTCAATGGGTGCCGAAGGTGATGACATCATAGTTTCCTTCAAAAATCAGCTTGCAAAAAAATACATCGTTCAACATAATGAACAAATTGTTCAATAAATAATACGTTTTTTTATGCATATTAACAGTCGTCTAGATAATAACGTACTTAGAGATATTCTGCTTGTTTCATTAGCGGATGGGATCGTTGGAATATCTTATGGTGCTTTAGCACATACTCAAGGTTTCGATTTTTGGGTACCCCTTTCGTTATCGATTTTTGTTTTGGCAGGGGCTTCTGAATTCCTATTTATCGGAGTGGTTGCGATGGGAGGAAGCGCCATCTATGCGGCACTCGCTGGCTTAATGGTCAATGCAAGGCACATCCCTTTTAGTATGGCGGTGAAAGAGTTACCCGGAAAAGGGATTAAATCACTATTAGGCTTTCATGTATTAAATGATGAAAGTGTGGTTTTTGGGTTATCTCAATCGACTGCTGAGCAAAATAGATTAGCATTTTGGGCTTGTGGATTAGGCATTTTACTGATGTGGCCGTTAGGTACTATGCTAGGTGTTTATTTAGGCTCTTTTATTGTTGATATAAAAATGCTTGGTTTAGATGCGATGTTCCCAGCGATTATTTTGGCACTAAGTTTACCGGCATTGAAAAATAAATTAACACGAAAAGCCGCTATTATTGGTAGTGTGATTGCCTTAGCAACGACACTGTTTCTCCCTGCGGGAATACCGGTTTTATTATCCTTGTTAGGCGTTTTATTTGTGGTGAGAAAAATATGATCTCAACAACTTCACTTATCGCAGGTATCGCTATTTTAGCCGTAGGAACTTATGCCATGCGCATCTCCGGTATCTTATTAAATAATAAAACGGGGATGTCTGAGCGGGTCAAAGAAATGTTTTCACTTTCGGCAATTGTGATCTTATTTTCGGTTGCAATGACATCTACTTTCTTTGATGGTGACCAACTCGCTGATATTGCCAAGATTATTGGTGTGGGTGTTGCAGGCGTTTTAACCTGGAAAAAGAAACCTTTTATTTTGGTGGTATTAAGTGCTGCTATTATTACCGCGATGCTACGTTGGATAGCCACTTTGTGGGGATAAGCATAACTAATAGTTTTAACTAAAATTATAGGAGGCAAAGGCCTCCTATAATTATATTTACTCGTTATCTAGTGGTTTAATTTTTAACGGTAAGGTAATAATAAAACCAATACCTTTATTGTGTAGCCCTTCAGTAATGGAAATGGTTGCTTGAATTTTTTCAGCGAGATTTTGTGCAATAGATAAGCCTAAACCACTGCCCGTCCCTTGTGATCCCGGAACACGATAAAAACGGGAAAATAGTGAGCTAATATACTCTGGTGCAATTCCAGGTCCATTATCACGCAGAATAATATTGAGATGATGGGTATCTTTATGTTCAATAGTCACTTCGACTTGACTATTATTGGGGCAATATTTGATTGCATTATCCAATAAGTTATTAAAAATAGACAGTAGTGCTTGTTTATCTGTTTCTATTTTAAGTGACATACCTTCATTTAAAGATAGCTCAATATTTTTTGTTAAGGCATAAGGCACTCGCTGAGCAATAGCATTACCAATAATATTATAAACATCAAAGGATTCTATTTTTATAGGGAAATCATCACACTCTAATCTCGCTAAATCAATAAGCTGGTGGGAAAGTGCGGCGGCTCTATCCAGAGATTGTTTCATATCTTCAATAATTTCTTCTCGCTCCTGCTTTTCATCGACTAAAGAGAGAATGTGCAATTGGGCAATCACTGCGGCAATCGGGGTTCTTAGCTCATGAGCCGCATCAGCCATAAATTGTTTTTCTCTAATATTAGCCGCATCTATTCTTGCCATTAATTGGTTAAGCTCTTTAAAGATAGGGCGGATCTCTTTAAATTGTTGTCCGACATTAATTGGCGTTAAATTGCGAGGTTTTCGGTTAGAAATCAGCTCTGCGGCTTGTCTTAAAGGGCGCAAACTAAAATAAGCAGTAATTAAGATAGCCAAGATCACCGTCGCTAAAATAAATAGGAAGGGCACAAAAGTACCGGAAATAGGGTTACCAATGACATGTCCTCTATCTTCGACGGATTCACCAATAAAAACTTTAATTTTATGTTGTTTTCCCCAACTATAAGATAAATACCATTTCTCCCCAGCCACAGAGATTTTTTCAGAGGCAAGCGACAGTACCCGTTTAGGCAGAGAAAGTTCCGGTCTATTGGTATAAATCAGATCATTATCTTTATTTAAGACAATAAACCAAGGTAAATAGTGTAAATCATCATCTTCACCATTAAGCATGGTATCGATATACATATTTTGTAAATGGTGAGCTATCTGTTTTACTGTCTCGGGTTGAGAGGAAACCGTTTCGAGTGTATTGGCAAATCCTTCAGCAATAATTTCTTGTTGCTTATTGTAGATAGTTTCAAAGTCAGCAAGATAATCAAATTCTATCCAAGCTAACCAAACGCCCCATAACATCACGATAGATATCGTTTGTAGAAAGATAGTATAAATAAAGAAAGAGCGGATCTTCATTTAGTTCACTTCTTTTTTTAAGAGATAACCGATACCGCGAACCGTAATAATACGCTCTTTGCCTATTTTACGGCGTAAGTTGTGCATATGAACTTCAAGTGAGTTACTTTCAATTTTGTCATCTAAGCCAAATAAGCGTTGTTCTAAATCAGATTTACGTACTACATTATCTGTATTGCGCATCAGCTCATATAATAGCTGGTACTCTTTACCTGATAATAACAATAGTTCACCATTTAAAGTGACTTGATGATTCGAGGGATTAAGCTGTAAATCACCAATAGACCAAATCTGTGAAGAGAAACCGGCCATACGGCGACTTACGGCTTTTACACGAGAAATTAATTCAGGCATAGCAAAAGGTTTTGGTAAGAAATCGTCAGCACCTGAATCTAATGTTTGTACTAGGTTATCTATTTGAGTACGAGCCGTCAAAATAATAATGGGTATTTTTTCACCACTTTTTCTTAGTGCGATAAGTTCATCTTGACCATCACCATCAGGAAGACCTAGATCAAGCAACATTAAATCAAAGGCTTTTTGGTTTAATTGAACACGTGCATCCGCAAGCAATCTTACCCAGCAGGGCTGAAAACCAGCAATTTCTAAACCGCGACAGAGTGCCTTTCCCAATTGCAGATCGTCTTCAACTAATAAAATATTCATAATAACACCTATCAAAATATGCTTTAAGAAAGTATAAAAGGCAAATAAAGTTTGAGCAATATAATAAAAGATAAAGCTAAGTGTGATTAATCAACTCTTAATATTAGATAATATATTATTAAATATGTATTTTTACTGAAAGTAAGGTGTTTAAGTAATAAAATAATCACTTTCTACATGAATCTTTTGTAGAGGTGATAAATAAATACTTGCTTTTATGATGATGATGACATTTATTGATGAACTGTATTGTTTTAAATTTCAATATAACCAAAGAGTTAACTCATAGAAAGTAATGCATTAACGTAAATTGATAATATTAATTCTATTAATAATAGAAAATAAAGGCATTAATTATAAATAAGCAGATAATAAATATGTTGTATGAAAATGGATAATATCGAAAATATAATTTTATCATATTGAATATGAGATAAGAGGCGATCTTTTCTTACTATTAGATAAAAAACAATATAGTAAGATAAGTGTGTTGTATCAGAGTTAATTAATTTATTTACCCTATACATTTCAATATTCTAAATAAAATTATGCAATTTAATTGGAATAAACACTGTTATTAAAAGGAATTAATATGCAATTAGATGATCACTTTTAATATTAATTAAATCGTTCTGTGTCAGAAATGCTCCCCTCCTCAGGGAGCATTTCACCGATAAAATGTATTGGGTAAAAAATTAACTCAAAATATGAGTAATAATGTTATACCCTTGGTGTAGTTCTGTTGAAAGATAAAGATTCACTTAAGTTATTCATGAATTCTATTGTTTTTATCAAATGATAATGATAATAGTTTACTTGACAAAAATACTTTCATTTATATACTAGCATCGGTCTAGTCTACAAGACTCGTAAGCGTTTACGTTAATCAACGCATATAACTTAATTTTTTTACCTTTATGGGTATTCGCCTGTTGTATTGGCGGTTATATGCCGTAGTACACGTTTTTATTGGGGTCTTTTCTATGTTTTTTCAAGATAAAAATAATATTTTGGGTATACCTAAATTGCCACCAAGAGCCATGATTTTTCTGGTTCCGTTTTTCCTATCTTTTGTGATGTGTGGCATTGTTTCTTTTATTAGTACAGCAAAAACAATGGGTTTAAATAGCCTTATGTTTGCACCTTGGTTCTCTTCATGGGGGGTATCTTGGATGATTGCGTTTCCAACCGTTTTATTCGTTTTACCCTTTGCAAGAAAGCTATCACTCTTATTAGTAAAACCACATTAATATTTCATATCCTATAATGCGTTATAACCTAATATGGCATCTAATACCGCTATTTTATTAGATGTTGTATTAGGATCAGCCATTGAAGTCTGTTTTTCTTAGCACTCTGTGAGATAGGTTATCGCGTTATGTCATTTAATGCGTTAGCCTTATTAAGTTATAGTGATGGTTCATTTAAAACCAGATAGAGGGCAAATAATTATTTTTAATCGTAACAATAAGATAAAAATGATTTTTGTCTCATTGCTTATATAGCAGGAGGCTTTGCATGAGTTTGTTATTTACGCCTAATAAATTAGGACCTCATCAATTAGACAACCGTATTATTGTTGCACCAATGTGCCAATATTCTGCGCAAGATGGAATACCCACATCTTGGCATACAATGCACTATGGGCAATTAGCATTATCAGGTGCCGCTTTAGTGATTATAGAAGCGACGGCGGTAGAGCCTCGAGGTAGAATTAGTTATAAAGATCTCGGATTATGGTCTGAGGAACATGGTCGCGCATTAAAACAGCTTATTAGCGATATAAAACAGCATACTAATGCTAAAATAGGTATACAGTTGGCTCATGCGGGGCGAAAAGCATCAACATCGTTGCCATGGGAAGGTGGAAAATCATTGGCTCCTGATGATGAGAATGGCTGGCAAAAAGTAGCGCCTTCTAGTATTGCTTTTGGTCAATATCATCAGCCTCAAGCATTAACAATTGATGAGATTGAAAAGATAAAAAACGCATTTGTTGAAGCAGCTAAAAGAGCTGAGTCAGCAGGTATTGATGTTATTGAGATACATGGTGCTCATGGTTATTTACTGCATGAATTCTTATCACCATTATCAAACCATCGCACCGATCAGTATGGCGGTGATTTTAATAATCGTAGTCGCTTGTTAATTGATGTTTTTACTGCAGTCAAAAAAGCAGTCTCTGACAAAATGTGTGTGGGAGTAAGAATATCGGCGACTGATTGGGTTGAGGGAGGATGGGATCTGGAAAGTTCTATCGCATTAACTCAACATCTTGAAGATCTCGGTTGCCACTATATTCATGTTTCTTCCGGTGGCTTATCAGACAAACAAGCCATCAAGCTAGGACCTAATTATCAGGTTCCTTTTGCTCAAGCCATCTATAATGAAACACAATTACCCGTGATTGCGGTTGGGTTAATTACAGAGCCAGAGCAAGCAGAAGCTATTTTACTGACGGAACAAGCTGATTTTATCGCATTAGGCAGAGGAATACTTTATGATCCTCGTTGGCCTTGGCATGCGGCTGAAAAGTTAAAGCAGACCATTAAAGTCGCTCCGCAATATTTGCGTTGTGCGCCACATGGTAGTAAAGATTTTTTTAAATAGCATAGTTGATAGCTAGAAGATAATGTATTTTTAAAACCACAGAGTTGCTGGAAAAATAGTTAACAAGTTGCAACTTTGTGGTTTTTCTATGTCACATTATTATAGATACTTATAATAATAGTGAAGGAGTGTAAGGAATGGATAAGGTTCAAAATCCGTTATTGTTACAACCACGGATTGCTTAGTCATGATGTGTTTTGGAATGCGGACACATCATCAAAGAATACAGCATTCTTTGATGGCTCATTAATTTATAGCGAGTCATAGTATGAACACGAAACATTGGTCACGTGTCGAATATTTACACGAAACAGTAAAAAATAAGAATATTATTATTAAAGGTCAACATAGCTATTACAGTGATTGTTGGGATAATGGCTTTGAAGCATCTGTAGTGCGTTACCTTTATGGCGATGAAATTAGCCTTCAGTGGGAACCCTTATGGGAAATCGATAAATTATATATCGGTGACTATGTTTGTATTGGTGCTGAAGCGGTTATTTTGATGGGGGGCAATCATACTCATCGTATGGATTGGTTTTCTCTTTATCCATTTTTAGACAATATTAAAGAAGCCTATATTGGTAAAGGTGATACTTATATTCACGATGGTGTATGGATAGGTATGCGGGCAATGATTATGCCTGGCGTTACTATTGGTGAAGGGGCTATTATCGCAGCAAATAGTGTAGTGACAAAAGATGTCGCTCCTTATAGTATCGTTGGTGGAATACCGGCTAAGCATGTTAAATACCGCTTTGAACCAAAAGTGATAGAGCAACTTTTATCTTTAAATATTTATAGTTGGTCAGAGAAAAAGTTTGCCGCATTAAAACCTTATTTATGCCAAGCTTCAATTGATAAGCTGTTAACTGCTCATACGCAATATAACCAAGATATGAAATAGAACTAAAGCCTTTAATAATATTGTTATTAAAGGCTTTTTGTTGACTACCATTGTCTTATCTAATTACATATAAACGGCCTTTATATCGACAGATATTGATGGGGTGTTTACATAGCAAAAATTAATTATTATTGATATTTTTATGAGGAAACGATGATCTATCTGCATTCTGGTGGCGGTGACTCCGCTAAACAACAAAGAGTTAATCAAGCCGCAACAGATAAAGCGCAACAAATTGCCCAAGATCAGCAATCTTTACTCTATACCATCTCCTCAGAGAGTGATTTTCCGACGACGGTTGAAAATATCGGCGCTATTTTATTAATTGAGCCCAGTATTGAATTAGCTCTAGAGGTGTGTCGCCGTTATCAATCATCAACAGAGATAGTGATGGCTGAAAGTGCAATCACGGGGGCAAAGTTGACTGTATGCCAAATTGAATTTGAAGTGATAAAAATTTGTGTTATTTAACGGCTAAAGTTGTTGCAAGGTCTTTCTTGTTATCCACATTAACTGTGGATAACTCTTGCTTTACATGTGAGTAATCAATTTACCCATTGATTTTATTTGATATTTTCATGTGATTGAAAAGTATCCACAAAGATTTATCTGATCAAATAAAATCGGACGATATTAATTAACCCACAGCATAATAAAATCTGTCGTTTTTAATTTGAAGAATAAAACGACAGATTAGCGGTTATAAAAGCGATGGTTTATCGAATAAAGGGGTTGGCTTACCATGCTCATCAACGGCAACAAAATTAAATTGGCCGTGGATCACTTCTTCTCGTCCTTCGGCATACATATCTTCGAGAAAAATAGAAACATTTACCGTTAGACTGGTACGCCCGACACGTATTACCTCACCAACTAATTCAATAATGGTGCCAGAGGGAATAGGGTGATTAAAATTAATTTTCTCTGTAGAAACTGTCACTAAACGTTTACGGCAAAAGCGCGTAGCGGTAATAAAAGAGACTTCATCCATCCATGCTAATGCCGTTCCGCCAAAGAGTGTGGAGTGATGATTGGTGGTGGTTGGAAAAATAACTTTAGAGACGCGGGTGATTGAGTGTTTAATTTTATCTTGCAACTCTAGAGATAAATCCGTTGTGGACATAATAAAACCTTATCTTTCTATACAGTAGGGATGATCCTAAAGTATAAAATAGAGAAAAATGAAAGCAAAGGAGAGGAATAGATGATATTCCTCTTTAATTTTAAAAGGTTATTTCACCGGTTAAAAATAGTACAGCATCACCAGTAAGCAATAAGCGCTCTTGTTTGAGTTCACACTGTATATTGCCTCCCCTCGCGGAAACTTGTCTGGCATTTAATTTATCTTTGTTTAATTTTTTTGCCCAAATTGGAGCTAATACACAATGTGAAGTGCCAGTTACCGGATCTTCATTAACCCCTTTACGTGGTGCAAAAAAGCGTGAAATAAAATCAAAAGGCGCATGACCTTTCGCGGTCAATATTACACCGGGAAGTGGTAGTTGTGTTATAGCATTAAAGTCAGGTTGATAATCAATAACCTTGTTAGGATCAGCCACAAAGCAGGTATATCTGTCGTGAGATTGCCAAACTTCTTCAATATCTATGTTTAGTGCCGTTTCTAATGATGGTTTTATAGTTGGATTTAATGATGCAGGTACTTGAGGAAAATCGAGAGTAAAACTTGAAGAATGACAAGATACCGTGAGCTCTCCAGACAAAGAATGGAATTTAAAGCTTGTCGCAGGTGCTTTGTTAATCGTTTTTAATACAAAAGCCGTGGCTAAAGTCGCATGTCCACATAGGGGAACTTCTACTTTAGGCGTAAACCAGCGAATATGATTGGCAACTAAAAAAGCCGTTTCAGGTAAACCAATCTCATTAGCTAATTTAAGTAGTGTGTCATCGGGTAGCCATTTATCTAACAAAATAACCGCAGCCGGATTTCCGGAAAAAGGTGTTGAAGTAAAAGCGTTAACATAATAAATGGGAAGCGTGTTCATAAAGTACCTTAATCGGAAAGAGGAAGAAGAAACAATTTAGCAGAGCAAAACAGTGATAAAAAGTGGCTGGAAGTAAAAATAAGAAGTAGGGGATTTAGAATAATATAATTAATGAATTATTAAAAATGGAGTATTTGTCAATAAGATCAAGAAAATATTTGAAGAATAAATATTTTTATAACAAAAATAGCTTAATTTATTTTTTAACTATAAATGATTGATGAAGTGCACAGAGCATTTATACCTGAAAAACAATCAATCTATATCAGGATTATTTATAAAATTAATAGGCTCTATAAAAATAGAGTAAAACTTCAACAATTGTAAAATGACAATAAATTACTTGAAGTGATTCAAATTTTTTAATCTCTAGTTAGTTTTAGTAAAATTTTGTGGTATTGTTAACAATAGTTTGACTATATTATTTATAAATTAAATGTTTTTACTTAGTATTGATATTGGTCGTATAATGATTTAATTTTATTAAACTAATATTGACTAACTTAAAAACTTGTAACATTAGGTATTATAAAGGATAAAGTATGGCAAATATCATCTATCTGTCAATAACAGGCAACAAACAAGGGTTGATTTCACGGGGAGCTTCAACGATTGATTCTATTGGTAATAAATACCAGATTGGTCATGAAGATGAAATACTAATATTTGAATTTTCCTCTAATATTTCTATCAGCCAAAATGTTAGTTTTCAACCAATAGATATTCGTAAGCCAATTGATAAATCATCCCCATTGCTTGCTCAGGCATTGACAAATAATGAAATATTAACTTGTAATTTTTCATTTTATCGTACCTCTATGTCTGGTGGAGTTGAATTATATTATAAAATAAAACTTACAGAAGCTTCTATTACTAACTTAAACTGTTTCTATCCTAATTCTGTGACACATAATGATTCTCAGCCAGAAGAAAGTCTTTCAATACGATTTAAATCAGTGGTGTGGGAACACGTAACGGCAGGAACAAGTTCTTATAGCATTTGGGATGAAAGGGGGTTCTGATGCCAACAGCTAGAGTATTATCAACTATACCAGCTTACAATCGTGAATTTGATGATTATTGTCGTAAATTGAAAACTCTTTCTGAGCGTGCGACAGTTTATCTTTTGCATGATCCCGAAATAAAAACAATTTATAGGGAGAATATTAGTAGGACGATAGCATATTTACGTGAAGAATTTTATCGAAAAATGAACAGTGGTGAAGATTATTTTACTTATAGAAATAGTCGCCAAAATATATTTAATGGTCTTATTTATTTATATCAAAATGAAGAGACGGATTATCAGAAGGGGAGAAGAAAAGACTGGTCTATTTATGAAAGTACAAAAAAATTTGAAGAGCAGGGATGGATTTTCTATACAAGAGAAGGGTTTCAAGTCCTTGGTGGTGGTGTTCAAATAGCGGGTGGATATTTGACATTTAAAACAGGAAAAATAGTGAGATCAAATAAATTAAAAGGAATAGGTACTTTGGCTATTGCAACAGGATTTAGTGATATCGCTGAACATAGTGCTATCATCCAATATGAGATAACTAAAGGTGAGTCTGGAGGGTATAATAATAATTACATACAAAATATTATGGCTGATATTTCTGAATATGCGGGATATAGTAGGAATAGCGGGGCGTTGACTTACAAGACAGTAGATTTTGGTGTTAGTTTGTTTCTTTCATTTGGTGCATTAGTTAAATTAAAAGATCCTAAAAGGTTACTAAATACTCCTTTTATTCCTATAAAAAATAGAAATAAAGCTATGTATCCTAGCTTAATTGATCGTTGGTTGAATGAAAAGGGGGGGCTTTTTTTATGGCATGCAATGCGTGCTGATTTTACATTTAAAGTAAAACAAATGTCACATCCTTATTTCTTATATACTTCTGCTATGGCAGCAAATAAGTTTAGGTTATTACTTTCGGAATATACTGATAACTAAATTTTTTATTTTTATTTTTATATATATAATTGTTAATTTTGTTGCTAGTTTTATATTTCGGAATGAATGCCATGAGCCAAATAAATATACAAATAGAACGATTAATAAGCTAATTGATATTTTACTTTGTAGTGTAAGAGTTATACTTTTACTAAAAATAAAGAAAAGAGAGAAAACTATTGTAAAAAAAGTGGTTTGTAAATTACACTTTATATTAAATTTTATATTTCTACATAAAACACTTTTTTCTATATTTCTCAATATGTTTTTTTCTTTTTTGTTTAGCATATGGCTTATCCTATACCCTTGAGTAG
This sequence comes from Proteus sp. G2675, assembly GCF_963886535.1. Classification (NCBI taxonomy): domain Bacteria; kingdom Pseudomonadati; phylum Pseudomonadota; class Gammaproteobacteria; order Enterobacterales; family Morganellaceae; genus Proteus; species Proteus sp. G2675. The sequence continues at coordinate 15,169 of NZ_CAWPCB010000054.1, read as the reverse complement.
TTTTCAAGGTTAACATTTTAATTTATTTAATTAAAAGACTCAATTTTAAGCAGAACGAAAATTTTCTATTGAAGCATTATCTCGTAAATTTCTCTTCTATGATATCATTTTTTATTGTCACTTTCAGAACATAGTCTGTGAGACCTCTTTTCTTTATTTCTAATATCTGTGGTGTATCTCTATATAGAACTTTGCATTTATATTTTATTTTTATAAAAAAACTCCCCAAATTAGAGTAGAAGTGTCTAATTTGAGGAGCGTAGTTGAGTTATAGGGTAAAAAATGTTACCTAAAACTCATTATGCTTGCGCATTCTCTTTATCATCTGCACTTTGTAACAGTTTACGCACAGGAATAATTAATGCTGCAAGAACAACAGCACAAATAACCAATGCTATAGAGACGTGAGAGAAGAAATCAGGCATAACATCAAGTTTATCAGGACGAATATTTCCACCCATTAAACCTGCGGCTAAGTTACCTAATGCACTCGCACAGAACCATAAACCCATAACCTGTCCACGCATTCTTGCTGGCGCTAAAATGGTCATCGTCGCAAGTCCTATAGGGCTTAAACATAATTCACCTAGGGTCAGCAATAAAATACTGGAAATTAACCATAATGGTGAAACACCACTGCCTGTTGCAAGCACGCTTTCAGAGGCGTACATCATGACGGTAAAGCCACCTGCAGCGAATAAAATACCAATCACAAATTTGCTCATGCTACTTAAATTCATATTGTTGCGTGCTAGCATTGGCCATAACCAGCTAAATACAGGGGCAAGAATAATAATAAATAGCGCATTGACTGATTGGAACCAAACCGCTGGGATCTCAAAGCCCATAAAATTTAGATCAGTATAGTCGTTAGCAAATAAGTTAAATGAGGTTGGTTTTTGTTCGAATGCAGACCAAAACAGTGCCGCTGAAACTAATAATAGGAAGCAAACAAACAGGCGAGAACGGTCACTACTACTTAATCCTGCAAATAGGAATAAATAGATAAAATAGGCGATAACACTGCCGGAGATCACATAAACCATAAAATTGGCAACAATAACCGGATTAAATGGAATAGTGCCTGAAATAATTAAACCAACAATGGCAATTAATATCACAGCAAGTGCTAATACCCATTGTCCGACATTACGACGCACAACAGTAGGGCGATCCCAACTTGAATCTAAGCCAACTTCTTTATCAAAGCGACGCATTGTCGGTACGGCATAAAAGCGGAAGATCAGTAGTGCAACTAGCATACCAATACCACCAATACCAAAGCCCCAATGCCAGCCATAATCACGGACTAAGAAGCCGGTGATCAGTGGTGCGATAAATGAGCCCATATTGATCCCCATATAAAACAAGGAGAAACCACCATCGCGGCGTGTATCATCTTTTTTATACAGGGTTCCCACCATAACAGTGACACAGGTTTTAAATAGGCCTGTACCTAATACGATAAGCAATAAGCCGATAAAAAATAGGTTCTGAGACCAAAACGCTGAAAGTGCGATAGAAAGGTGCCCTAATGCAATAAAGATAGAGCCATACCAAACCGCAAGACGTTGTCCCAACCAATTATCAGCCAGCCAACCTCCTGGCAATGATGTTAAATAAACACCACCAGCAAAAATTCCCACAATAGCAGATGCCTGCTCTCGAGGAATATCCATACCACCTTCATAAACGGTTGCAGCCATAAATAGGATTAATAATGGGCGAATACCGTAGAAAGAAAATCTCTCCCACATTTCTGTGAAGAACAGAGAGCTTAAAGGGTATGGATGGCCAAAAAAGGTTCGGCTTGATTTTGAGTGAGTAGATTGCATCTTAAATTCCCAAAAAAAACCTTTGCAGGTCGTTTGCAAGTAAAAAGAACAAAATATCAGTAGGAGGCAATACAGAATTATTTCATTCTGTTATCAATTGCTACTACATTTAATTAATATATTTTTAACACACTTTTAGTGAACTTCAGTGACTAAAAGCATATTTAATACTTTATAAACCATTTTTTAGTGCAAAAGTCGATAAAAATCTCATTTTGCAATAGTTAACCTTGCAATTTTTTGAAAAAAAAGGACAAGAAAAAGTAAAGAGGTGTAAACGTGGTGTGTAAATATTTTTCTTATTAAACAATAAATTATGAAAAATAAAATAAAAAAATTAACAATTAGACCTTTAAGAGAGAAAGTGTAATTTTTTATTGAAAAAAAACTATTAACTAAATCTATTGGTGGATTTTTTGACTATTTTCTTTGCGGGGTACGAAAGCTTATCCATGAGTAAATAAGATTAAAAAATACCACCGCAGCGGTGAAATAAAAAACAGCTCTAAATCCATAATTGGCCGCAACAAACGCGCCCATTAACGGTCCAGTAACATTTCCTACATCTCGTAAGGCTTGATTATAGCTGAAAATTCGACCAGCAATTGCAGGGGTAATATTGTATAAAATAAGCGTTTGTACCGCAGGTAACATGGCAGCGTTTACTGCACCCAATAAAAAACGTAATGCGCCTAGTTCCCAATAATTACTGACGAGTGCCATCGGAATAAGCATAAAAATAGATAAACCCAATGTGAAAATAAGCACCTTATCAGGGCCTATGCGATCACCTAATTTACCAAAACGAGGGGCACTAATTAAAGCGGCAATACCGGGAACAGATGCAATCACACCACTAATAAAGGCAAGATTACTGATAGAGCCGGCTAGATCACGGATATAAAGTGTTAAAATAGGCGTAACAGAGCCTGTTGCCACTTGGATAATCATGGTGGTGAAAAACAGGCAAATGACTAATCTTTTATTTTTGAGTGATGAAAAAACTTGCTGGGTGGATAATGCATCTTTTTTAGAAACAGGGGTAAAATTTTCGCTAACAAAAAATAGGGTCACTATAAAACAGATAAATAAAACCGCGGCTGTAATAAAGAAAACCGGACGTAAACCGTAGAGATCGGCAAGTATTCCACCAATTAATGGCCCAATTAATGCACCACTTACCGCACCCGTAGAAAGAGTTCCTAATGCCCAACCACTTTTTTTAACGGGCACTTGTGTGGCGATAAGAGCATTAGCATTAGGCACAAAACCCCCTAATACCCCTAATAAAGCGCGTAAAATTAACAGTTGCCAAATATTTTGAGCAAAACCAATGAGTACCATGACGATCGCCATACCTAAGGCAGAACGTAATAGCATTAATTTGCGTCCTTTTCTATCTGACAATTTTCCCCAAAAAGGTGCCGCTATGGCAGAAAAGAGAAAAGTAATACTAAAAGCGACACCAGTCCATAGGTTTAAGGACTCATGATCTTTAATGCCAAGCTCTTCTACATACAATGGTAGAAAAGGCATAATCAAGCTAAAGCCGGCACCCGTTAAAAAACAACCAAACCAGACAATGTAGAGATTTCGTTTCCAAGAATTGTTGCGGGGCTTTAGGTTCATGTCACTCCTTTATCTAAGAATGTAAACGAAGCACATAAAGTGAGAATAATGGTGTTTGCGTTGTTTTTTTTATCTCAATGTTGGTTATCTATTCTTAAATAAGAATATCGCCATAATACAAAATAACAACGATAGGTAGTGCTTTATAATGTGTTTATTTGCAGGAAATAATAGTAGTGAGTATGGCTAATTTTATTATTTTAGTCTTGTATTTTAATCTTGGTTAAGAGAGTCAATCTGTTTGTCAGTGACTGTTTTTTTATTAAAACAGTCACTGATGGGGACTAGTGTACTTTCTTTATCTCATTATATAAAGAAGCTTCTCCAGGTGGGCGGGTTTTAAAACGACGGTGTAACCACATATATTGATCAGGAGCACGTAAAATTTCTTGTTCGACCACTTTATTCATTGCGATAGCGGTGTTTTCTTCACTATCGATGGGAAAATCAGCTACGGCAGGTGAAATAATTAGTTCATAACCTTTTGCTTCAGGTAAGCGCTTTGGTGTAAACGGGATCAGAGCCGGATGACTGGTTTTGACTAGAATATAGGTTCCTGTTGTTGTCGCTGCTTTATCTACGGCAAAAAGTGGGGCAAAGACACTCTTTCGTGGGCCGTAATCGTGGTCAGGGGCATACCAGAGGATCTCTCCTGCTTTTAAATTGCGGATCATACCTTTGACATCTTTTCTATCTAACATAAATTTGTTAGAACGCAAACGACCCCAAGTTTGTAACCAGTCCATAACTGGATTGTCATTAGGGCGATACACACCAATACCGGGGTTTAGCATGCCAAATATACGTGCACCTAACTCTAGAGTTAAAAAGTGTATACCAACGACAATAATACCTTGGCCAGTTTCTTGTACTTTTTGAATATTTTCTCTACCACTGATTTTAAACCAACGTTTCACACGCCAATCAGGCCAAAACCAAGCCATTCCTGTTTCAAATAGCCCCATACCTACGGATTCGAAGTTTTTATTCACTAACGCTTCACGTTCATTTTTAGGCATGTCAGGAAAACATAGCTCAAGATTACGTTCTGCTATTTGTACACGTTTTTTTAAAAAGACTTTAGATAAACGACCTAGCCGTGTACCCAACCAGTAGATAACGGGATAAGGGAGCAGAACGAGAAGATAGAGTAATCCTATCCCCAACCATGTCAGCCAATATTTGGGCTGTAAAAATGATGTTTTAAATGGAGGTGACTTTATCATAAGCCTATCTATTTACTATTTTTCCAATGAATATTCTATATTGTGACACTTTTTACCGCAGATCAGAAATTTTGTCATAAATTTGGCGCTACAATATCAATTCCTTGTAATGCGGTAACTAATTCTGCGATATTTTTAACGGCCATTTTATCCATCACTTTTGCTCGATGTACCTCAACTGTTCTGATAGAAACACAGGCAGTTTCAGCAATTTCTCGATTCATTAGGCCTTGAATAACATAATATGCAATATCTTTTTCTCTTGGTGTCAGTGAGGCATAACGGCGACGGATATCATCAGCCGTAAAGCGTGTTGCAGTTTCGGTAAAGGCGGATTTCAGTGCAGAGAGTAATGCATTGCTATCAACGGGTTTTTGTAAAAAATCAATGGCACCTTTTTTTATTTCTTCAACCGCCATCGGAATATCACCATGACCCGTTAAGAAAATCACTGCTAGCGTACTGTGTTTTTCAATTAAATATTGATGTACTTGTCTACCATCTGCTTTAGGCATTCTCATGTCTAACAGCACAACCCCTTGCTGATAAAGGTCAATATTATGGAGAAAATATTCGCTGTCATTCCAAACCTGCGCCGCATAACCTAAGCTTTCTAATAGAAATTGGCAAGCATCGGTGACGGCGAGATCGTCATCAACCAGATGAATTGTTGGCATTTTTCTTCCTCTAATTATTGTTATTGGGGAAAATAAGGGTGATTTTTAATCCAACATTATTTTGCTTATCTTTTTGATTTTCTATGTGAATATCAGCACCTTGTGAATTTAATAAGCGTTGGCAAATCACCAAACCTAAACCAAGACCTTCTGTTTTGGTGGTTTGAAAAGGGGAGAAAGGTTGTTCAAGCTGGCTATGGCTCATTCCTCCCGCATCATCTTTGATCACAATTAACAACCTATCTGGCGCTTTATGGGTGCTTATCTGTAGCACTTTAGTACCCGCCTGTAGGCTATTGGTGATCAAATTAGATAATATTTGCTCTAATAATGTTTCAGGTAAGTATAGGGTATCATGTTTATCAATCTTAGTGATCAGAGTCACTTGTGGATATTTTTCATCAATACGTAATAACCGCCAAATATGTTCAATACATTGGGCAATATTTTGTTCTGACAGTGGCACTGTATCACTATTTGCTGATTGCTTACCTACCCATAAACGTAGATTGCGAATAATATCTGCGCCACGTTGGGCTTGTTGGTCTATCTGTCGTAATGCGGGGAGTAATGGATGATTTTTGTTCTCTTTTTCTAGGCGGATAGCACTACCTTGGGCATAACTTTTGATCGCAGAAAGAGGTTGATTAAGCTCATGAGCAAAGCCTGACGCCATTTCACCTAAAATATTTAAACGCTGAGCTTGTTCTAATGCCTCTTTTTGCTCTCTTAAATGGATATGCGCTTGTTCTAATTGATGGCTACGTCTTCTGACCAAATAACTAATCCAGATTTGGTTGAAAACCAGTAAGATAATGGCACCCAATGATAATCCGATAATAAAACGGTGCTGGATAGCCCAAATTTTCGCATCTTGCCAAAGTTGTCGCTGCCTTGGGTGTTGGTTGACTTCTCGGAGTAAATTTTCCACTTGAGAATGAGAAGCGGGTGCCCCCCATTTCATGGCGTCGCTTTCATCATTGAGTAATGTTCGTGTTACTTTATCCACTAATGTGTCAGGAACAGTATCTAATGCAGCAAATGACCAATTAGGATAGAGCGGAGTACTGGTTAAACAAGAAGTATTGGTAGAATAATTTAATAATGGACGATAATCTTCTTTATTAATAAGACCTTCGTTATCCATATTTTCTAATAAACAAACTGGGATGATCGCTGCATTAATATCGCCATCACGTAATAAGTAAAGTAACGCATCAGCCGGAAAACCACTAAAACGTAATGTAAAATCCTGTTCAGGATCAATCCCTTCTTCACGCAGTGCTTTGTAACCTAACAGATATCCACCAAAGGCATCTGGTGCAATGGCGCCAACACGCTTTCCGACTAATTCATGAATCGATGTAATTGCGCTGTCTTTGCGCACCAAAATAAGGCTACCAATCACATTTCTTGTTGTGTTATCCGGCTCATAACCCGAGCGTAAAGAGAGTAACCAACGTAGCGGATATGCACTATCAAGCTGGACAAATTGCGCTGGATTCGTCAATAGAAAATCTACTCTCTTGTCTGCCACTGCTTGCTTCATTTCTGACAAGTTAAGTGGTAACAGCAGAAAGCTATCTGTGGGTATTTGTTGATCTAAGGTATCGATAAGCGGTTGCCAATGTCTTTGGGTTGAGGCGTCGCCTCGCAACGCTAACACACCAATAGTCCACTCTTTGGCAACCGCAGAAGAAGAGAGTAGAAAAAAGAGCAGTAATAAGCTCAAACTAGCGATTTTTTTTATCCCAATTGTCTGTTTTATCGTCATAACTATCTAATGTTAAATATTGTTTTGGATCAAGTTCGCACCGAGTATGTGGTAAACCACAATAGGTGGAGGACTCAGTAATTTTTACAATGCCATAAATACTTATTTTTTATTCCCTTCGCTCAATGTGGCAGGTATTTACTGAGTGATACTGGAGACAAATATGGATCTTGGTAAACGAAAATTCTTACAACAATTAGGGGTCCTTACCGCAGGTGCTTCACTGGTTCCTCTCTCTCAAGCAGGCATTAAACTATCCCCAGAGCGCCGTGAAGGCTCAGAGGATAAACGTTATGGCATGCTGATCGATCTGCGTCGTTGTGTTGGGTGTCAATCTTGTACAGTGAGCTGTACGATTGAAAACCAAACGCCACAAGGACAATTTAGGACGACAGTAAACCAATATCAAGTTGCTATCAAGGGACAAGAGGGGATAACGAACGTCTTACTCCCTAGATTATGTAACCATTGTGACGAGCCTCCGTGTGTACCTGTTTGCCCTGTTCAAGCAACATTTCAACGCAAAGACGGGATCGTCGTGATTGATAATGAACGTTGTGTAGGCTGTGCTTATTGTGTGCAAGCATGTCCTTATGATGCCCGTTTTATCAACCATTCCACTCAGACAGCCGATAAATGTACTTTTTGTGCTCATCGCCTAGAAGTTGGGTTATTACCTGCCTGTGTTGAATCTTGTGTGGGGGGCGCTCGTATTATCGGTGATATGAAAGATCCACACAGCACGATAAGTAAAATGATCCGCGAGCATGAACATGAATTAAAAGTACTTAAACCAGAAAGTGGCACCTTGCCACAAGTTTTTTATCTTGGTTTAGATGATGCATTTGTGCAGCCATTAGTTGGACAAGGGCAACCCGCATTATGGCAGGAGGTTCACTCATGATTTCATCCGTTTCGCAAATTCAAGAAGTGATAGCGATCCCCCAAGAATACTTTTGGTTACCTTGGGCAGTTCAATATTTCTTTTTTATCGGCATTGCGTGTTGCGCAACACTTTATGCATGCTGGCAATGTTGGAAAGGGCGTACAGGTAATCCTCGTTTAGAAGCTGTTGCGGTTTTTATTGCTGTTACGGCGGGGATCACCGCCCCTTTAGCATTAACCGCTGATCTCCATCAAACCGCACGTGTTTGGCATTTTTATGCTTATCCAACGCCTTGGTCGTGGATGGCATGGGGATCACTATTACTGCCACTCTTCTCTGCATTTAGTATTTTGTACTTTATTGCCATGGTCGTGCGTTTAGTGTGGAAACGTGAATATAAGTTAACGCGTTGGGTTGCTTTAGCCTGCGCCTTAACCTCGATAGGTTTATTGCTCTATACCGGCCGTGAAGCTTCTATTTTAAAAGCAAGACCGGTGCTTTATACCTACTGGCTGCCGATATTACTGTTTTTTAGTGCCATGCAAGTATTGCCTACGCTATTAGCATTAGGCACGCGACGAGAGCCTGTGTATCAGCGTGAACTGGCTATGTGGTTTATCGGATCTTTAATGTTACTTGCTGTATGTACAGGTTTTTGGATTGCGGGGGATACTATTTCAGGACAAGCCATTAGGCAACAATTGGCAATAGGAAGTTTAGGCTGGTGGAGTGCGATAGGGGTTATTGCCTTATGGATAGTGTCTGTTGCTATGGGCGGATTAATGGCAAAACAGGCACGCTCAGTGGCATTTATTACTGTAATGGCTTTTATTTCAATGGGATTAGCGTGGGTATTACGTTGGCTAATGTTAATGGGAAGCCAATATATTCCCAAATATAACATTATTACCAATCCTTATCAGTTCCCGCTGGGTAATGATGGATTATTAGCGATTGTTGGAACATTTGGGCTTTGGATAGCGTTAACCATTATATTCAGAGAAAGTATTCGTTGGGTTGTCAGGAGAGTACAGCATGGCTAAGTTTACAAGACGTCAATGGCTTAAAGGTGGATTGGTTATCGGTGGTATTGCCGCATTTGCTGCCAGTTATCGCGATGTTGCTAAGCGTGCTGTCGACGGTCTCGTTGATGGGACTTCTGGTAAGGTTACTTTGGATAGGATCAACGGTAACTCTTTATTACCAGAAGGTAAAATCACGGCGAAAGCGAATTGGCAACCTAATACCAATCAAGCTGTTTGTATGACTCAGTGCTTTGGTTGTTGGACTCAGTGCGGTGTGCGTGCGAGAGTCGATCGTAACAATAATCAAGTATTACGTATTGCAGGAAATCCTTATCACCCATTATCTCAGGATATCCATTTTGGTTATAACATGCCAATAAAAGAAGCCTTTGAAAAAATGGGGGGCGAAAGTGGTTTAGCTAACCGCTCTACGGCTTGTGCCCGTGGTGCGACAATGATGGAAAGCCTCGATAGTCCTACTCGTATTCTTGAACCCATGAAACGAGTGGGTAAACGAGGTGAGGGGAAATGGCAACGAATTAGCTTTGAGCAACTGATCAAAGAAGTGGTTGAGGGGGGCGATTTATTTGGTGAAGGGCATGTTGATGGCTTACGTGCTATCCGCGATTTAGCAACACCCATTGATCCTAAACAGCCAGCCCTAGGACCTAAAGCAAATCAGTTATTAGTTACTAATGCTGGGGATGATGGCCGAGATAGCTTTATTCGTCGCTTTGCACAAAATGCCTTTGGTAGTAAAAATTTTGGGGCTCATGGCTCTTATTGTGGATTAGCGTATCGTGCCGGCTCCGGTGCATTAATGAATGATCTGGATAAAAACGCTCATGTGAAGCCTGATTGGGATCATGTTGAATTTGCACTATTTTTAGGTACCTCACCTGCGCAATCAGGTAATCCATTTAAACGCCAAGGTCGCCAATTAGCGAATGCGCGTATTCGTGGCTCATTTAACTATGTGGTTGTGGCACCTGCTTTGCCATTAACCACCACGTTAGCTAATGATCATGGCCATTGGGTACCCGTGCAACCGGGAACAGATGCTGCTTTAGTGATGGGTATGATCCGCTGGATCATTGAAAACAAACGCTATAATGCTGAGTATTTATCGGTGCCCAGTGAAGTGTCGATGAATAATGTTGGAGAGCGAAGCTGGACTAATGCGACACATTTAGTCATTAGTGATGAAAATCATCCACTGTCAGGGCAGATGTTAACCGCCGCGCATCTTGAGGATATTGCCGATGATGGCGAAGCGCAAAATATGGTTATAGCCCTTAATGGACAGCTTACAGCAGCGACGCAAATAGACAGAGCACAGCTTTTTGTTACTCAAAAAGTGACATTAAAAACAGGTATTGAGGTTACAGTAAAATCAAGTTTCCAATTATTAACTGAAGCTGCAAGTCGCATGTCATTGGCGGAGTATAGTGAACGTTGTAAAGTACCTGAAAGCACTATTGTTGCCTTAGCGCGTGAATTTACTGACTACGGACGAAAAGCTGCGGTTATCTCACATGGTGGCATGATGGGGGGAAATGGTTTCTATACGGCGTGGAGTGTCATCATGCTAAACGCTTTAATTGGAAATCTAAACCTGAAAGGGGGAGTATCTGTCGGTGGAGGTAAATTTAATGGTGCGATAGATGGCCCTCGTTACAACATGGATAGCTTTAAAGGCAAAATTAAGCCTAAAGGAATGGTGCTATCGCGCAGTAAAGCGGCCTATGAACAATCTGATGAATATCGTGAACGGATCGCGAAAGGGGAGTCACCTTATCCTGCTAAAGCACCGTGGTATCCGTTTGCCGCAGGGCAATTAACAGAGCAACTGGGATCGGCATTAGCGGGTTATCCTTATTCATTAAAAGCATGGATAACCAATATGACGAACCCGCTATACGGTATTGCAGGTATTCGCCAAGTTATGGAAGCGCGTCTTAAAGATCCACAGCATCTACCATTGATTATTGGTATCGATGCTTTTATGAATGAGACCACTGCACTGGCGGACTATATTGTGCCTGATACGCATAACTTTGAAAGTTGGGGATTTAGTGCGCCGTGGTCTGGTGTACAAGTCAAAGCCAGTACGGCACGTTGGCCGATTGTAGAGCCTCGTGTGGCGAAAACAGCCGATGGTCAACCTATATCAATGGAAACTTTCTGCATTGCGGTTGCTAAAGCATTAGACTTACCCGGCTTTGGTGAAAATGCGCTAGAAGATAAAGATGGGCATTTCCACGCAATTAATAGTGCTGAAGATTATTATCTGCGTGTAGCGGCTAATATTGCCTTTATGGGCGAACAGCCTGTAGCACCTGCCAGCCATGAAGATATTTTATTAAGTGGTGTCGATCGTATTCTTCCTGCTATTACTGCCACTTTAAAAGAAGAAGAAGTCCTAAGGGTGGCGAATATTTATACTCGTGGTGGGCGTTTTGCTCCTTATGATAAAGCATGGAATGGTGATGCGACAGGCCCGCAATGGAAGAAACCATTACAGATCTGGAATGAAAATGTAGCGAAGAATCATCATGCTATTACCGGTGAGCGATATAGTGGTTGCCCAACTTATTATCCACCGCGTTTATCTGACGGTAGCGATATACATCAACATTTTCCACAAGAGCAATGGCCATTAAAACTGATGTCCTTTAAATCTCATGTGGTAAGTAGCTCAACGGGCATGATCCAACGTTTAAGAATGGTAAAACCAAGCAATTTAGTCGCGATTAATCCGCTAGATGGTAAAAAATGGGGGATCAAGCATGGTGATAAAGTGCGCATAGTGACCCCTGGTGGAGAGGTTGAGGCTGAAATTAGTTTATTAGAGGGGGTTATGCCTGGAGTGTTAGCGATTGAACATGGTTATGGGCATAAAGAGCTAGGCTCACGTCAACACTATTTAGATGGGCAACCATTAGCTATGGATAAAGCAATAGGTAGTGGTATTAACTTAAACGACTTAGGCTTTGCTGATCCAACACGAGAAATAACGAATACTTGGTTAGATTGGGTTTCTGGTGCCTCTGTACGTCAAGGATTACCGGCAAAGATTGAGCGTATCGCCTAATAGTATGTAGCAATAGTGTCTTTTTGTTGTTGATGACTCTATTGGTGCTCACTTCACTCTAGGATAGCTGTAAGAGTGAAGTGAGTCATTCTATGACATATTGTGCTTATTAATATGTTTAGTGTCATATTGAATATGAAGAAGATTTTTTATGTTATAAAACATTGCTCTTAGGTGATTAAATATTTTTAATTTTTGATATATTCACCCATATTTATAATCCTATTATAGAGTTCAATGTTAAGTAATAGGAATTTGTTATTCCTCCAATTAATTAAACTATTAGCTTCATAATTTCATTCCATAAAATATATCAATCATTAAACGATAAGTTTGTATTTATTTCTCATAGATATATTTTAATATATTATATATAAAGAAGAGTTCAATTCTATTTTTTACATTTATTTTTTCAGTAATATGTCTTTTATGCGAATAAACGGTGCTATTGCTAATTTTTAATTTTTTGGCAATTTGATAGTTAGGCAACTCTCCCATCCAGTAATTTATGATTTTTTGTTCTTGTATGCTAAATATTGAGCAAAGAGAATGTTTATAAGTGGGGAAAAAAACTTGGCAACGAGAAGTTAATGTTGATGTTCTCTCTAATACCCAAGGTAGTACTCGTTTAGCAAGGATAAAACAGTTATTTGTCAAGGCGATAGGTCTATCTTTGTCTGGATAGTTGGCATCAATATAGAGGTATAAACGACACTCTTGAGTCAGTGAAAAGAAATATTGTAAGTGCTGACAATGTGCCACTTCACGACAATATTTAGTGAGATCAATAAAAATAATATCAGGCATAGAGTTATTAATATAATGATTAGCTTCTTCAATAGAAGACATATCAATAATTTCATGCCTTACATTTTTTTTTAAGAAGAAATGCCGAATACCATTACGAGTAAAGTAACACTCATCAATAATTAATATTTTCACTAATAACTTCCTTGTGATATCTATTTTCAAGTTATTAAAATAAAGATAACATAGTTTTATGTCAATTCGGGTTATATATCATTTTGTGAAAGATATATCGAATAAAAAGAAAATTATAATAACTTAATTAAATATAAATTAATTTATAATAATAACTAATTAAAAAAAACAGTATGAAAAATTAAAATGTTAGGGATAGATAATAGAGATAAACGAAATAAAAATGAAAGGTGATTATAACAATAAAAACGAGACAGGAGTACGAAAGTACTCCTGCTTGGTGTCTTAATGCTTTTCTCGAACTTATCTTTTTATCAATGCTTGGTGTTGTCTGATACAAAATCTTCAGATGATTCAATTTTATCAATACCTGCTTGAAGAATATAAATCAACTGTTTTGCTACATCAGTAGTAAGCCAAAGTGTTTTATCAACCACTGCATTGTCTGGATGGTGTTCGTTTTCAGGAAGATAATGTAAACGTAGCATCATCGCATCATAGATATCTACAGTGCTAATATCCCAGCCTACAACAGGATGTGTTTGAATAACTTCATTTTTTCTACTCATAATACCTCCTAATCATACAACCGGTTTTGACTAAGAGAGAAGCCCCCACGAAGTGGTTACTTTCCAGTATACGAAATTTGGCGCAATAAAAAAGCTAAATTTTGATGAAAAATGGAAAAGTACAACGAGGAATAGCAAAAAATATGCACCATAACTATCCCAGATAAGGGGTTATATGGTGCATAAAGAGAAGATATCAAGTCACTAATTGATTAATCGACACTAATATCCCAATGAATATCTTCATTTGCTAAGAAGGGGATTAATGCTTCATCACCACTCATAATTTTTGCAGGTGCAGTAACAGATTTTTCCGTTAAGGTAATAGAGCCTTCATTAACCGGTAAACCATAAAAACGTGGGCCATTGAGTGAACAGAAGGCTTCAAAGTGAGAAAGGGCATTGAGCTCTTTAAATACGCTAGCATAAGCTGCTAAAGCGGTGGGGGCGTTAAACACGCCAGCGCATCCACAAGATGATTCTTTGCGATGTTGTAAATGAGGTGCGGAGTCAGTACCTAAGAAGAAACGCGAATGGCCTGATGCAACGGCTTGCCTTAATGCCTCTTGGTGTACATTACGCTTAAGGATAGGTAAACAGTACAAGTGCGGTTTCACACCACCGACAAGCATATGATTACGGTTAAACATTAAGTGTTGTGGTGTAATAGTTGCACCAAGAAATTCATTTCCCTCTAAGACATACTGTGCCGCTTCTTTGGTGGTGATATGTTCAAAAACAATTTTTAAGGCAGGAAATTGTTTGCGAACGGGAGCCATCACGTTATCAATAAAACGAGCTTCTCTATCAAAAATATCGATATCTGATGCAGTAACTTCCCCATGAATAAGCAATGGCATACCTATTTTTTCCATCACACTAAGAATAGGATAGATTTTATTGATATCGGAAACACCATGGCTAGAATTTGTCGTCGCATTGGCGGGATAAAGTTTACAAGCAGTAAATACGCCTTGTAGAAAACCTTGTTCAACTTCTGATGGCAGAGTGCTATCCGTTAAATAGCAGGTCATTAATGGTTCGAATTTATCGCCACTAGGAATAGCTGCTTTTATGCGATCACGATAACGACGGGCGGCTTCAATGGTGGTGATCGGGGGAACAAGATTTGGCATTACGATAGCTCTGCCAAAATAACGACTGGTATAAGGAACAACGGTTTTTAGCATGTCATCATCACGAAAGTGAACATGCCAATCATCAGGACGGCGAATAGTGAGGGTGATAGGTTGTGCAGTGGTCATATACCGGCTCCGTGTGTCTTAGGAAAATCGAAAGATCAACGATTGGATTGGACTGGATAGTCAAGCCGGAAATGAATAGTAATACGAAAACGATTAAATAGCTACCTTTTTAATGCTATTTTTTATTGTGTGAGGGAAAACAGAGAATAAAATCAAATAGTTACGAGGGTAATGCTAATAGAAATGGCTCCTCCAACTGGACTCGAACCAGTGACATACGGATTAACAGTCCGCCGTTCTACCGACT
>NZ_CAWPCB010000053.1:0-65828 GCF_963886535.1 Proteus sp. G2675 | reverse complement strand
GGTATTCATATCCTTCTGCGCATGAAGAAACACCTCTTGCTTACCGCCCGCATCTTCAAAACGCAGTTCATTAAAACCTTCCCCTTTGTGGGTTTGGCTACGGAAAGTGGTTTGTGTCTTATTCTCTGGGAACTTAATCGGTGGTGCGTTACGTCCATCATAAGTACAACCGGTAATTATCGGTCTGTCGATATCCCCATTCAGGTAACTGACCAGCACTTGTGTGCCGATGCGCGGTACCGCAGAAAAACCATAGCCATTTCCACTCCAACCCATGGCAACCCGCACCCAGCATGAAGCACTGTGATCGGCACTTCCCCGACGATCCCAATGAAAATGCACTTTCACGGCGCCATATTCATTGACGTAGATTTCTTCCCCTGGTGGCCCCACCACCGTCGCCACTTCATCACCGTCCGCCGTCGGTTTATAACGATAAGGGGGGCGCCACTCTTGCGTGCCCGGAATAAAGGAGACGCTATTCGACAGTTGTGTGCCTTCGCCCCCGCTATTGTCCGCCAGTGGCTGTACACCATGATGGCTGACGCTGATCACTTGCCAGCGATCATTCATCGGCTGATGGGGATGCTGAGATAAGGTGAAGATTTTGCCGGGCATCAGTGCAAAACAGTTTGTTGTCGCTTGCCCCACTTTGCTGCCGTTACGTAATTGCTCAAAGCGCACCTGTGTCAGAGGTCGACCTTCATCGTCTAATTGAAAACGACCATAACTTTCAAACACACTGTGCTGTCCCCCCTGCTCAATTTTGTTTTCATGAGACAACGGATAAGAAGGACGAACAAAGTTGTTGTCTTTATGGATAGTTTCATCCACACACAAATATTCGCCATATTGCCAAGTCATGGCAGTGCTATCGCTGATATCGGTATCGGCCTGCGGGTTATAGGTGAGGTGAATACCCGCCGTCATCCCCATATGTTCATCGCTGTAAAACAGTTGTTCTTCTTCAAACCAGAAGTTAATGCCCTCTTCAAACGCCAGTCGACACCAAAAATCAAATGCCGATTCGCGTTTTTGGGTGGTGTAGAGACGTTCAGGGTGTAGATCTTCACGGTAGAATTGGTAATCCGCTTTAACATGGGCCTCATCCAATAAGGTTTTTAAGATGGTCGGCACCGATTGATGTTGAAAAATACGGCTGTCTTGATTGAGGGTCATCACCCACATTTCAGGGCGAATATCGAAGTGATACCACGTTTTCACTCCGTCGGTATTGCCTTGTACTGCCCCGGCTAAGATACCGTTGACTTTGCGGATCAACACCCCATCGCGTTTGACCGTTAATGATGAGGCTAAGCCAAGATGACGCTGAAAATCGATAAAGGGTAAGGCACTGACCGCACTGATGGACAGCGAAAATAGCGAGGATAATCCTTCGGTAAGATTAAATTCGGTGACTTGAAAGGTGTCGTCAGGCAATCCACCAATGGTGCAAGTGAACACCAAACCACTTTCGAGGCTGTCCATGCCTAATGCATCAAGTAACGCCCCATGGGCCGCTTGGAGTGCTTGGTTTTCAGAGAATGTTTGTCCACCGGTAAAACCGCCACCGTGGATCAGGGGATGAGCAGTCACGCGATTGGCCGATACGCTGGCTGATTGAGTGAGCGAGGCCGCTGCTGAGGCCATCCCGGCCACCTTTTGCGTGGGTGTCGATAGCGTTTCGTTCACTTTGGATTGCACCCTATTTTTCACTTGATTGATGGCTTCATCTTTTAAAACGGATGCCGGGTCAATGGGCGTTGATTTCGGATCTTTGCTAAGCATAATCTGCCTCCATGCAAAAATGGATAAAGAAAAGGGAACAATACAAAATAAGGACGAGCCCCCAAGGACTCGTCATAACGGTATTACGCTTCGAGAGGCGCACGCCAGTCATCCGCACCAGACGTTCCAGCAACAGTGTGCTCCCAGTCAATTTTGCGGTAAGAGAGGGAGACTTCGATAAGTTGCGTGA
Organism: Proteus sp. G2675; assembly: GCF_963886535.1. Taxonomy (NCBI): domain Bacteria; kingdom Pseudomonadati; phylum Pseudomonadota; class Gammaproteobacteria; order Enterobacterales; family Morganellaceae; genus Proteus; species Proteus sp. G2675. The sequence goes on along the minus strand of NZ_CAWPCB010000053.1, from coordinate 63,850 downwards.
AGTCGGCTTTAGCCGGATCTTGACAATGAGGCATTTGGCAATCGATGTTCACGATAGTCGCGTCAGTCAGTGTGGTGGTAAAGAAGTGCTCTTGTTTACCTTCAACAGACGTGCGATACCATTTTAACTCAACTTTTGGCAACATTTCGCCGGAAGCCAATGCGTTATACAGCAGAGGAACGGCTTTGTTTAATGCCACGGTAAAACGAAACGGTTTATGCGCACGTTGGCCAGAAGGTTGACCTGATTGCGGATCAGTCGGAACCGTCACCACGTGAGAAAATTCTTGTACCAACATTTGGTCTTCATGACCTTGTACATAAATGTTGCCGACAGAATCTGCAGTAAACGCGCCTGCAGTGATGTTGCCCTGAGTTTTTCCTTCAATGGAAATATAGCAAGGAGTTGGCATAACAATATCCTTTTATCAAAAACGACAAATTAAATTAAATGATTGTCTTAAAAACAATCCGTTAGTCATGTCTGTCATCTTAGCCAGTGCGCACGGTAAGACTTCGGTAAAGGATAATAAAATCTTATCAATATGCTGTAAACAGCCCGTTTTTTTTGTATCTCTCTAGGATAAGTCACTTAGCGTAAACTGGTTGAAATATCGCTATATCATGCTGTAAAAACAGTCATAAAAAGTGTTTATTAGCATAAAATATGATGAATAAATAGACAAATTGCTCGCAGCCCAAGAAACACTATGTACATAAAAATATATTTTGTAACAGAAATGTTAAATAAGAAATAGCGCATATAATCAATTGATTTTAAAGCATTAATAATTAATCACATTGAATTATGCTGTCATTCCCCCAGGAATGCGCCATATTTATCAATATATTTAGCTGTTAAGCTCAATTTAATTAAAATATCATGCTGATTAAGCCACTATTTTTATTTAACACACTCAATATGCGTATATTTCAGTCTTATTTTTACGTACCAATACTCATTTTATGGAGGCTAATTATAAAACTATACAATGAACAAGTAGAAAATAAGGATAGGGAGACACAAAAGTTTTAGTTTAACTATCTTGGTCTTTACTTATTGATGATAAAGATATGCTGTTATTCCAGTATAAATTAAGAAGCGATGCTCATTACAGTAGCAATATTGAGAGAAGATTTTTCATATCATATTAGGGTAAAGATCTATTTGAGCCATATTAGTATTTATCCTTGATTGAAATAGGTAATCCTCTTATTTGATAACAATAAAGATATCTCTATAGTTATTTAGCTATTTATGGTTAGTCTTTTTTGGCTTATAGCACCATCTTCTTACTCACTATAAGAGATACATCGTACTAAAAAATTAAAAATCCATTTATTAAAGCAGAATATTTTTCAGATCATACCCTTAAGTTAAACCAAATATAGCTGTATTATGTTTGCAATTCTGTTGCCATAAAAAACTAATTCACACCTAAATAGTTTCATTGCGTTTTTATTTTTTATCATATACTCGTTATATATATGTTATTTTTAATATATCAATATGTAGCGTCACAAAGGGCTTTAAAACCTATTATTCCCTCTGATTTTCTAACACGTTATGTTCCTATGAATAAATTGATATCCCAAAAAAAACCTCTTTATTACTCCTAAATAAAGATTAACGCCTTAACTCAAAACAATATAACACATTGAAAATAAAGCAAAATATAAAAGCATCGCCAATATCCTAAAAGGCTTGTTTAATATGTATCCATCATCGTGATACAAATATAATGAGTAAAAGCTAACTTATCCTAAAATTGAAATAACATTTCAAGCAAAATAGATAAAATAAGTAATTATGCTAGAAAAATATGAAATTATATTACTAATTGTAAAATATGAACTTAGCTCACAGAATTTTATAAATTAATATATTCTATATTTATTAAATTGAGTTTAATTAATATTGCAATTAGCTATATCATTTAGATACTCATTATTAGAGTAACCACCGAATAAGTTAGCTTTCATAATTATAGTCAAACTTATTTCTTATCCCGATAAGATGCCCTATTGATACTGCTCTCAGCTTATTTAATATAAAAATAAGAACTCATATAATAAATTACCTATTGACCCTAAGTTAATTTTGTATATCATGACCAAAACTAAAAAATAAATTTTGTACAATATTAAACATATTTAAACACCTTACTGGGAAAAGAATTCTTAACGCAGAGCCTGTTTTGTTCTGTGTAGGGAAGTGCATGCTCTAAATTTATTATTAATTTTTAATTTAGGCATTTTATTTATGGAATTAAGAAGTTATTGCATACTCATACAAGGAGCTTAACTTAAATGAGTAAGAAAAATCTCGGTAGTGTTGCCCCTAAAGAAAGGATTAATATTAAATATACGCCAAATACTGGCGGAGCTCAGGCTGAAGTCGAACTTCCATTGAATATGTTGATTGTTGGGGATATGAAAGGTAAAACGGAAGAGACCCCCATTGAAGATCGCAAAGCGATTTCAGTCAATCAAAACAACTTCAATTCTGTTATGGAAAGTGCTGGCATTAATTTAAATATTAATGTTCGCAATACCTTAGAAGAAAGCAGTGATTCAGAGCTTAATGTTAATCTTGATGTGAAATCTTTACAGGATTTCTCTCCTGATAGTATCGCTCGCCAAGTGCCCGAATTAAATAAACTTCTCGAATTGCGTGAAGCTTTAGTTGCATTAAAAGGTCCTCTAGGCAATGTCCCAGCTTTTAGAAAGCGTCTTCAAGAACTACTTGAAAATCAAGAAACTCGCGAACAGCTTCTAAAAGAGCTCGATATTGCTGCTAATCAAAAATAATGTTTATAGAGGATTATTTCATGTCACTAAATGCAGAAGCTCAAGAGCAACAAGCCCCCGCATCTACAGGCTCTTTACTTGATGAAATTATGGCTCAATCACGTATGTCTCCAGAAACAGAAGCATACGATATTGCCAAACAAGGTGTTGCTGCTTTTATTAGTAATATTTTCGCCAGTGAATCTGAAGACCAACAGATCAATCGATTATTAATCGATAAAATGCTTGTTGAACTTGATAATAAACTAAGTACTCAAGTTGACGAAATTCTTCACGCGCCTAAATTTCAAGAAATTGAAGCTTCATGGCGTTCTTTAAAATTACTCGTTGATCGCACTGATTTTAGAGAAAATATTAAGATCAATATTCTTCATGCAACTAAAGAAGAGTTATTAGAAGATTTTGAATTTTCTCCAGAAATTGTTCAATCAGGCTTCTATCAACACGTCTACTCTTCAGGATACGGCCAATTTGGTGGTGAACCTGTTGCAACAGTTATTGGTAACTACGCCTTTAACAATACTGCGCCAGATATGAAGTTAATGCAGTATGTTAGTACTGTTGGTGCAATGGCTCACGCGCCATTCCTATCATCTGTTTCACCTAATTTCTTTGGTATTAATAGCTACGCTGAACTGCCGGCAATTAAAGATCTAAAATCTGTTTTTGAAGGCCCTGCACATACTAAATGGCGCTCACTGCGTGAAGCAGAAGATTCCCGTTATTTAGGGTTAACAGCACCGCGTTTCTTATTACGTTTGCCATACTCTCCAACAGAAAACCCTGTAAAAATGTTTAACTATTCAGAAAATGTTAAACAAGACCATGAGCACTATTTATGGGGTAATACCGCATTCTTATTAGCAAGCTGTATTAATGATAGTTTTGCAAAATATCGTTGGTGTCCAAACATTATTGGCCCACAAAGCGGCGGTACAGTTAATGATCTTCCTGTGCATATTTTTGAAGCGATGGGTGAATTACAAACTAAGATCCCAACTGAAGTTTTAGTTACCGATCGTAGAGAATTTGAACTAGCAGAAGAAGGCTTTATCACGCTGACCATGCGTAAAGGCAGTGATAATGCTGCATTCTTCTCCGCAAACTCGGTTCAAAAACCAAAAGTCTTCCCAAATACTCCTGAAGGCAAATTGGCAGAGACTAACTATAAGTTAGGAACTCAATTGCCATACATGTTTATTATCAATCGCTTAGCTCATTATATAAAAGTATTGCAACGTGAACAGATTGGCTCATGGAAAGAGCGTCAAGATCTGGAGCGTGAACTCAATATTTGGCTTAAGCAATATGTCGCAGATCAAGAAAACCCACCAGCAGATGTTCGTAGTAAACGTCCATTGCGTTCAGCTGAAATCAAAGTACTTGATGTTGATGGCGATCCAGGTTGGTACCAAGTCGCTATTCAAGTTCGCCCACATTTTAAATATATGGGTGCAAACTTTGAATTATCACTTGTTGGTCGTCTTGATAAAGAGTAACGGTGATGGCATCCAATTATGGCTGGCAGGCTAATGCTGGCGCCAGCTTATTTGAACGGATCCGAGGGAAAAACTTAGGTTTTTCCCATCGTTCGCGAACAAATACACTCATTGAATCAATAAAACAGAATTTAAATTACATCTTAAATGCTAGACCTGATGGTTGCCAAGGAACGCCACCCTTAGGGATCCCTGATTTAAATGATGCGACTCAATCTACGGTTGATTTTAAATCTCACCTAGAAGATAGCATTAGTAGTTGCATTATTGCGTATGAACCACGGATCAGCAAAGTTGTAGTGAAATTTCTTGAAGAAGATGCAGATAGTTTATCTTTACAATTTAATATTAATGCTTTTATTGATTTAGAAAATAAGCAGCAACTTATTGAATTTAATGTGTATTTAGATAATAACCGTAGATATCAGCTTAAATAGCATTAATATGTCATCAAAATCCTACTTTACCAATGAATCAGAATACTTAAATGAGCTGACTGAGCAAGTTGCCAAAGAAAAACCGCAACTTGTTAATTTGCTTTCACACAATGTTAAAGATCCTGATACTTCGCGGATTATGGATGGGCTATCTTATTTATCGGGTAATTTACGCCAGCAAATAGATAGACAATTTCCTGAGTTAACTAACAGTTTAGCCAATATGCTTTGGCCAAACTACGCGCGCCCTGTGCCAAGCATGACGATTGTTGAATATCATCCTAATTATGCTCAGTGCCAACACGCAACAAAAATTTCAGCAGGACAACCTTTTAGTGCCACTCCACTTTATGTGCAAAGTGAGGAAACAAACCACGAGACGTTATTTCAATGTCGATTTAGTCAAAGTCGCGACCTCTGGTTAATGCCGACAAAAATCAGTAACATTTTGCAGCAAACAACCGCCATTGAAATAACATTTGAGTTAGCAACAAAACAGCCACTTGCCAATATTGGCTTAGATAAATTGTGTTTTTACTTAAATGGTGCGCCATTTACTACAAATCAGCTCTATTTTTTATTAAGCCAGCATGTGCAGAGTGCCTCTTTAGTCACAGATGTACATACGCTACCTCTTACTCACTTTTCAGTTACGCCTGTTGGTTTTCAAAAGCAGGATGCCTTACTTCCATACCCGAAAAATAGCTATGATGGCTATCGTATACTGCAAGAGTTTTTCTGTTTTCCTGAAGCCTTTCTCTTTCTAGATATTCATGGTTTGGATGACATTCCTTTGGCTATCGAAGCAGAGCAATTCAAACTGGTGATCAATTTTGATCTAGAAATTCCTGATGGCGTTATTCTTTATGACGACAGTATTAAACTTAATTGCACCCCTATTGTGAATTTATTTCCTATTGATAGTGAAGCAATAAATTTGACGGGGAAAAGTGAGGAGTATGTTTTAAGTCCTAATTACCAACTTACTGAATGTTTTGATATTTTTTCGATTAATGAGGTTAGAGGGTTACGTTATCCTAATGATGCTAAACCTTATCCGATCACCTATACAGCATTTGAAAGTTTTTATCATCAAAACCATCAAACTCAAAATCATGGCTATTACCGTTTAAAGATAAGTCAAAATGAACAGTTATACGGCTATTCCCATCGACTTTCTTTTGTTCGTCAGCAAGAGCCTCAGTTACAACAGTGTGAAGAAACCGTTTCTGTTGCACTCAACTGTACTAACCGCTATATCGCTTCCCAGTTATCGACGCGTTCTATCGATTTAGATAGTGCATCAATTCCTTATGGGGCTTTATCTGCTAAGAATTTATTCGCACCAACACTGCCTTTATATCCATTATTAGATAAAACATTATATTGGTCTGAATTAACTAATTTATCTTTAAATTATCAGTCTTTGCTCAATCTTGATTCATTAAAAAAAATATTACAACTCTATGATTTACCGTCTGTTTATAACACACAGGTTGCAAGGCAATCACAAAAACGCCTAGATGCATTAGTTGATTTACATTCAGAGCATATTGAGCATATCTACAAAGGGCTTCCTGTTCGTGGTCTGAAGACAACGTTAGTTGTTCATCAAAATGCGTTTCTTTCGGAAGGAAGTTTATTCCTATTTTGTACCGTTATCGCTCAATTTTTCACCTTATATACCAGCATTAATATGTTTCATGAGTTGGAAGTTATTAACCTTGATAATAAGGAAGTTTATCGATGGCCAGCACAAATCAACCAGCACATACTGAAGTAATCGATCGTTGGCTGGAACAAGCTGGCTCATCGGTAACAGAGTATAATTTTTATCAACTCGTTGAATTGTTAAATAAAATAATTCATCAAGATGTCAACTCGATGGAGGATGACAGCGGTATTCTTCGCTTTAAATCTTATTCAAATATTGCATTTCCGACGCGAGATGTTATTTCCATTGAAAAAAATAATGTCGAACAATATGAATTAGAAGTCGCTTTTTTGGGCTTACAAGGAAGTCAGTCCCCCCTACCAGGCTATTATCTGGATGAGTTTGCTTGGGAAGATGCACAACAGATAGAAGGTATCTCCGCTTTTCTCGATATCTTCAATCATCGTCTGATAGCGTTACTTTATCGGATCTGGCGCAAATATCGTTACTACATTTGCTTTGAAAATGAAGGACAGGATTCATTTTCACAATATATGTTTTCTCTCGTTGGATTAGGTAATGGAGCTAATCGCGGTCGGATCAAAATCAACCATAGCAAAATGCTCGCTTATGCTGGTCTTTTGGCGAGTCCAAGTCGCTCTTCTGATGTGATTAGTAGTCTTATATCTCACTGTTTCGACTTAGAAAATGTAAAAGTAATTGGTTGGGAGACACGCCGTGTTCCTATTCCTGAATCACAACAAAACAAGTTAGGTACGATTTCTCATCAATCCGGACAAAAATCTCGCCCACGAATGTTATTAGGGGAAAATTTTAGTCTGGGCTCACACATATATGACTGCAATGGAAAATGCACCATCGAAATCAGTGAATTAAGTTTAGAACGCTATATGCGTTTTTTACCTAACGGCAGTGATTTCGCACCATTAGTTGCCTTTGTTTCTTACATTTTTCATGAGCAATTAGCTTGGGATTTACGTCTTAGCATTGCTGAAAAGCAAGCCGAAGGGTTCCGTTTGGGTCACCAACAACACAACCAATTAGGCTGGCAAAGCTTTTTAGGTCAACCCGCAAAGAAACCGGATGTCACCATTACGGTATTGGAATAAAGAGATGGATAAATATCAGCCAACAATTTCTTTTAGCATCAAAAATAGTGAACAGCTAGAAAGTGGTTATCTGCCAAATGCGACTTTAACTCAAAGTGGCGGACAGATTGGTAGTGGCAATCAATGTGACTGGAAAATCCAAGATAATGAAGGTGCTATTGCCGATCGGCAATGTACGGTGTTTTGGAAAGATCAACACTTTTGCTTAAAAGTAAATTCAGGTCCTGTTTACATTAATAATGCGATTATTCCATTGCATCTTGATGCCGTTAGACTGACCCAAGGTGATCAGATAAAAGTGGGTAAATTAGTTATTGCCACCAATATTAGTCTTACCGGAGAGCCGGTACAAAATATGATGGCGATGACGCCTCAGTCTATTATCGCAAAAGATCATAATCCGCTAGATTCATTATTTGATGTTGATACAACAGTCAAAAATGAGCGGAAAGAGCCTCCGTTTGTACCAACCGTTCAGGGTGCATTAACAACAGACCCACTACAGGCTTTAGAAAACGAAAATCTAAGCTTAATTTCTAAAAACACACAAGCTACTTCAGACGATCCTTTATTGAGTGACCCCCACTCGTATTCATCTGCCTTTCCGACATCAGATAATCAAGAGAATACTATGGTCCAAGAATTTATTGATTTACCTAAAATCACACCTAATGAAAACGAACATATGACCGATGTCGATCATGTGGCAGTTAACCCTCTGATGAAGGGATTAGGTATCCACCTTAATTTAACAAATACACAGCATGCTAATGATTTTCTTGTTGAACTGGGTAAAACCGTCAAAGCGGCTATTGAAGGTTTACTGATTTTGCAACAACAACAAGAAAGCTTACAAGATAAGCAATTACGCCCAATTGAAGATAATCCTTTACGTCTTAATAGTGGCTATGAAGAGACAATGAAGTTGATGTTTACCGATGAACGTAGCCCTGTACATCTTTCAGCACCAGCGGCAGTAACAGAAAGCTTGCACAACATCCAATTGCATTATCAAGCGAATCAAGAAGCTATTTCAACCGCACTATCAACCATGTTGGCAGCATTCTCTCCTGAACATTTATTAAACCGCTTTTCTCAGTATCGACGAGCTTCAGATAACACACCAATGAATGATGGCTGGGCTTGGGAAATGTACAACAACTATTACAAAGAACTCTCTTCATCTCGGCAACAGGGTTTTGAAAAATTATTCTATGAAGTATACAGCCATGCTTATGACAGAGCGCTGAGAAAAGGAATAGAGGAAGCTTAATATGCAGCTTAGAACTTTCTCAATATTACTGTTATTTAGCTCTTTTTTAATATTGAGTGGATGTAGTAAACCTTTTGAAGCCGCGGGTAAAATGGGGAAAATCTTATTAGATCCCTCAACTCCTGTTGGGCAACCGAAAGATCAGCCCTCTACCGTTGCATTAACCATCCTTGCGGAGCCCTATATTAATCCTAATCAGGAAGGTGAAGCTGCGCCGATAAATATCCAAGTTGTTTATCTTAATGAAGATTCAGTATTTGGCTCTGTTGATCATGATCAGATAGATGCAAAAGAGGGTGACTTAGAGAAAGTTCTAAAGAAAAATTATATTGACCATCAAGACTACACCATTTTACCTGGCCAATATAAACCCTTCCCTACTATGACGTTAGACCCATCTAACCGTTACATTGGCATTATTGCCTATTACTCAGATCCTGATAAAGCAGAATGGAAGAAAATAGTCAAAGCGCGTGGTAAAGGACGCCACTACTTCCTATTAGTGCACATTAGGGAAAATGAAATCGAATTTAGACAAGAAGAGGATGATTAATATGTCAACTAAAAATAGAGTGATCTGGCGTGAAGGGCTATTTATCAAACCTCAACATTTTCAGCAACAACAACGTCATCAAGATTATATGACGGTGAGTATTTTAAATAACTTTTTTTCACACTTTTGGGGATTTAGTACCTTAAAATTGAGTGACGATTTATATGCTTTAGGTCGTATTGGTATTAAAGAAGCTTCTGGTGTTATGCCAGACGGCACCATTTTCTCTATACCAAACCAAGATTTACTACCACAGCCTATTGATATAACGAATATTACTGATAGTGACAGCAGTATTATTTATCTGGCTTTTCCTTTAATGAACGAGAATGTCAGTGAAATTTCCACTGAACATAACGGTAGTCGTTTACTTTCTCGCTACAGCGAAAGCACCGAAAATATTCGTGATTTACATACTGAAAATGGTGATATCAGTGCTATTCATGTTGCACAGCTCACACCAATACTCAAACAAGGTAAACATGGTTTAGATGCCTATGTTGCTTTACCTATCTGTCGTATTAGAGAGCGTAATGCTAATGGTAATTTAACGCTAGATAATGATTATATTCCCAGCCTATTAAATATCCGTGCCTCAACATTATTGAGCCAATTTCTCACCGAGCTTGAAGGAACGCTATATGAAAGAGGAAAACAAATTGCCTCTCGCATTGGTGCCCCAGGTCAGCAAGGTGTTGCGGATGTGGCAGAATTTATGATGTTACAAGTGCTTAATCGCACTTATCCACTCTATTCGCATTATGCTCAAGAGCCGGTGATCCATCCTGAAAAACTATTTCGAGATTTATTAGAGCTTTGTGGTGAACTACAAACATTCACGAATACTTCACGTTTACCTGAAAATATTGCCAAATATCAACATGCTAAATTAACAGAAAGTTATATTCCATTAATAGCCAGTATCCGCGAAGCACTCAGTGTTGTCTTAACACCAAGAGCGATCCCAATCCCGCTACAAGTTCAAGAGCATGGTATTCGTGTAGCAACCATTCATGACAAACAACTGCTACAACGTGCTGAATTTATTATTGCGGTGAAATCACAAATGCCGCAAGAGCAACTACGTCGCCAATTCCCACAACAAACTAAGGTGACAACAATCAATAACATTCGCAGCTTGGTTAGTGTGCAAATACCGGGTGTTCCTTTATCACCACTTTCGGCTGCACCAAGACAATTACCTTATCACTCGGGATATAACTATTTCCATTTTGATCAACAAGGCAATGAATGGAAAGGGATCCAGCAGGATGGCAACATCGCATTCCACGTTTCAGGAAACTTCCCCGATCTCGATATTCAGTTATGGGCAATAAGAGATGGAGCACTCTATGACTGATGATATTTTACTGAATCATGATGATGAAGAGCGCATTACAAAGAAAAATTACCAACTGCCGCTAAGAGGAAACAACATCAATCCAATGATAGATGCTGCTACACCTTTATTAGGCATGGTATTGCGCATGAAAGCGATGTCTGAAACCCCACTTTCAGAAAAGCTGTACCAACAAGTTGTCATGGATATTACCTCTATTGAGCAACAATTACAGATCCAAGGTTACGAGCCAGGTGCCATTGTTTCATTTCGTTATGTGCTATGTACTTTTATTGATGAAACCGCCCTTGGATTAGGCTGGGATCAAGATAATGGTTGGGTAAAACAATCATTACTGGTTCATTTTCATAATGAATCATGGGGTGGTGAAAAAGTCTTTGTCTTAATTGAAAGATTATTAGGTGAACCTAAACGTTACCTCGATCTGATTGAATTTATCTACCTTTGTTTATGCCTAGGATACCGCGGGCGCTACAAAGTCTCTGCGGGACAAAATGATGAATTTAATCATTTATTAAGACGCTTACAAAAACAGATCCAACAGCTAAGAGGTAACGCTAAGCCAATAGTTCTATTTGAAAAAGGTGATAACCAACAAAGCCGTTATCGTTTAGGTAAGCGTTTAGGGGCTCGCTATATTCTCATAGGTACAGCGGTATTCGCGTTGATTATTTATAGCATTTATTCATCCAGACTGAATTATCAAACACTCAGTATTGTGGAACAACTTAATACTTTACTTGGCTAGGACGCATTATGATCCAAATTGATCTCTCTACTCTCGTTAATCGATTACACCCAATAGCTAAGCATGCCTTAGAAAGTGCAGCCGCTTACTGTGTAAGCCACCAGCAACCTGAAATTACGATTGCTCAGTTTCTACAAAAACTGATAGAAACGCCATTAACTGACATTCGTATGATCAGTCAAAAAAGCGCATTAGATATTAATGCGTTATCAGAGTTATTAGATATCGACATTCCGCCACATCAAGTTATTACACAAAGTTATCCTAGTTTTTCACCCTTATTAGTTGAATGGATGAAAGATAGCTGGCTATTAGCGTCAACTGAACTAAATCACAGTGAACTTCGCTCTGGTGCATTGTTTTTAACTTTATTACAAATGCCTTTGCGTTATCTTGCGAAACCTGTTGCCGATATGCTTGCGCAGATTAACCGCGACCAATTAAAACTCAATTTTGATCAATGGACTGAAGGCTCTGCTGAATCGCCTTTTGACGAAAAAACAGTATCAGAAAAAGGTAACCTTGCTGCTGATTCATTGTTAGCGAAATTTACTCATAACATGACTGAACAAGCGCGAAATGGTGAGTTAGATCCGGTCTTATGTCGCGATAATGAAATCGACTTAATGATTGATATTCTGTGCCGTCGCCGTAAAAACAATCCTGTAGTAGTCGGAGAGCCCGGTGTGGGTAAAAGTGCGTTAATTGAAGGACTAGCACTACGTATTATTGCCGGAGATATTCCTGATAAATTAAGGGGTTGTGAACTTCTTACTCTTGATTTAGGCGCATTACAAGCAGGTGCTGCAGTCAAAGGCGAATTTGAAAAACGCTTTAAAGGCATTATGCAAGAAGTCACTCAATCTCCTCACCCTATCATTCTATTTATTGATGAAGCACACACCCTCATTGGTGCAGGTAACCAGCAAGGTGGCTTAGATGTTTCTAATTTATTAAAACCGGCTTTGGCGCGTGGAGAACTACGAACTATCGCAGCAACGACTTGGAGCGAATACAAAAAATATTTTGAAAAAGATGCCGCGTTAGCGCGCCGTTTCCAATTAGTGCAAGTCAAAGAGCCATCATCTGCAGAAGCCATTATCATTATGCGTGGCTTACGTAGTATCTATGAAAAATCCCACCATGTCTTTATTGATGATGAAGCACTACGAGCCAGTGCTGAATTAAGTGAACGTTATATCTCTGGACGTCAATTACCAGACAAAGCCATTGATGTATTAGATACAGCCTGTGCAAGAGCCGCGATTAATCTATCTTCGCCACCAAAGGCATTATCCTCTTTGAAAACAGAACTCCATCAAATCAATATGGAAATGGATGTATTACAAAGAGAACACTATTTAGGTTTAGATGATCATTCTGAGCGTCTTGAAACGTTAGCCTCACAAGCAAGTGCTATTGAACAACAAGCAACTGATTTACAGCAAGCATGGGAGCAACAAAAAGAGCTTGTATCTCAAATTATTACGTTACGAGCAACATTACTTAATAATGCTACCGAAGCGACTAATGACGATGTCGCAAATGATGTTGCAAATAATGAAGAGGTAAGTGATATAAGAACTTATAGTGAAGCAGAAGATGCTGAAGATAATGCTGAAGATAATGATGAAAAAATAGCAACACAGCCCCCCTGCTCATCTGAAGAATTAAAGCAACAGTTACAACAATTAGATAAACAACTTGCTCAGTTACACGACACGCATTTACTGGTTTCACCTCACGTCGATAAAAAACAAATTGCGGCGGTAATTGCTGAATGGACAGGCGTACCATTAAATCGATTATCACAAGATGCATTATCAATTGTCACTGAGTTACCGACCTACTTGGAAGAGAGTATCAAAGGCCAATCATTAGCCATTCAATGTTTACACAAACATTTACTTACAGCGCGGGCTGATTTACGTCGACCGAGTCGACCGCTGGGGGCATTCTTATTAGCAGGTCCTAGTGGCGTGGGTAAAACAGAAACGGTTATCCAAATTGCCCAATTAATGTTCGGTGGCACACAATATCTCACGACTATTAATATGTCTGAGTTTCAAGAAAAACATACTGTTTCTCGCCTTATTGGTTCACCTCCCGGTTATGTGGGATATGGTGAAGGAGGGATCTTAACAGAAGCTATTCGTAAAAGACCTTACTCAGTTGTTTTACTCGACGAAGTAGAGAAAGCGCATCCTGATGTGCTAAATCTATTTTATCAAGCTTTTGATAAAGGAGAGATAGCCGATGGAGAAGGACGAGTCATTGATTGTAAAAATATCGCATTTTTCCTCACCTCTAATTTAGGTGACCATGTCATTACTGCTTACGCGGATAAACCGGACGAACTAGAAGATGCACTCTACCCTGAATTAACAACTTTCTTTAAACCAGCATTACTTGCTCGAATGGAAGTGATCCCTTATTTACCGTTGCCTGCAGAGGTTTTACGACAAATTGTTGATGGCAAATTAGCTCGTCTTATTAACCTGTTAAAACAGCGTTTCAACGCAGAAATCAATGTAGAAGAGAGTGTTGCTACGGAAATTTTACGCAGAGCTTCTCGTGCTGAAAATGGTGCGCGTATTTTGGAATCTATTATTGATGGTGCGTTATTGCCGCCTCTTTCTTTATTACTTCTACAATATAGTGCACGTAATGAAGCTATCTCTCATATCCGCTTAGCGACTGAAAATGATGAGTTTATTGCGGAGGTTAATTAAGCAATGAAAGCGAGACTAAAAAATGCGCTTGCACTACTAGAATGTCATGATGTAGAGACGCTAGCTGTTCAATTTCTAAAATATAGCTTTTTTCGTAGCTCACTGAGTGGGTTAATTATTTCGTTAATGAATAAAGCTGAAAATAAATTGGAAAGTTGGAATATCGACTTAACGCTTCAAGTGCAAAGCCATTTTTTAGATACCGATATTACCGATGCAGATCACCCTTTAATTCAACTGCTATTTAAGGGTGAACCTGTATTTTGGCAAAACTTACAACAAGGTAGTTATATTAATAATGCTGCTATGCGCGGTTTTATTTCACAGCTTCCGGTGAACACCGGATTGTATAGTTTGCCTATCTATGATGTTAACCATAAAGCATGTGGCACGATTATTCTTTTAGGGCAAGCTGAAGAGCTAGAAAATATCGAGCAAGGTATTTTCCCTATTTATTGTGAACTATTTAATCATCAATTAAAGCATCTTTTTGAATTATCAAATATGCAACAAAAAATCTCTTACTTGCAATATATCAATCAATTACAAAGGGAAAAAGAAACCACGCTTAATGAAACGTTAGATAAATTAACCGCATCTGTAGCGACTATTGCACTTCCTACCATACAAATCAAAGGAGTTAATGATTTAGAAGTTGCTATAGAAAATTATGAAAAAGAAATTTTATTAGATAAACAGCAAGAATTGAAAGGAGATATTAACGCCATGGCAGAACAGCTTAGTATTTCTAAACGAGCGTTAATATATAAATTGAAGAAATACGGAGTATAAAATGAACGTATTGAAAATCTTTTTCTGCACATTACTCCCTTTACTCTTCACTTCACCGGGAAAGGCCGAAAATAATCTTAATCAGAAAATGATTGAGGAATTAACTCAATGCCGTTTGGAATCATCTCAGCTAATTCGTTTAGATTGTTATGACAAAATTGCGCTTTCTTCAACATCTTCCTCCAATGCACTGCCTGATGTTACTCAAATGGGTAAAACATGGCGCCAAGCAACAGAGCATGAAATGAAACGGACGGGAAACAGTGCAGGTTTTCTCGTCTCAGTACCAGAAACCGGTGATTATCCCGTATTAATGACCATTCCAGCGATTGGCTTTCAACCGCCTCGCCCCATCTTAATGCTGAGCTGTATTGATAACATTACTCGGATGCAAATTATCCTGCCAACAAAACAAGATGCTGGCAGTGTGATGGTTTCAACGGATAAAACACAATTTACTGCAGAATGGTTTTTACGTGAAAACGGTTATGTATTGGAATCAAGCCGCGGTATACCGGGCATAGATGAAATTAAACGCTTGTTAAATGCTGAAAGATTGACATTGAAATTATCTAATAACGAAAAACTCACCTTCAATATTTCAGGTATTTCACAACAAATAATCCCTTTAAGAGCGGCTTGCCACTGGTAGAAATCATGATGAACAATACTTCTTATGCATGGAAACAACAGCTACTGACAGCGCTTGATGAACAGCAAGTCAGTAGTGCTGTCAATGATAATGATGCCGACTGGGAATATATTGACAGTGAAATGATAAAGTTCGGCTCACTCAGTCATGGTCAATTAGATATTAAAGAGATCCAGCGTCGCTGTTTACACCTATTTGAAACGCAGACTAAAGATTTTCGGATCTTAGTCCATTTATTACGTACTTTACAGCATGCTGGAGAGCCAAAAGAATTAGTATTGGCAGCACAGATCCTAACTGATTTTAATCGTCAATATTGGCAAAGTTGCTACCCAACCAATATGAAATTGAAATCACGTTTAGCCAATCAAGTTTTGAAACGTTTTGAAACAGCGAGTGAGAGTTTTTGTCATGCAGCCAACAGTGCGATGCGTGATGATATTCTAGGCTCGTTCGCCTTTCTAGCGCAATTTTGGCATGAACAAAGCCCGGCACTTGCAGAACAAATTGATGATTTAAGCAGAGATTATAATCGTATTGAAAATAACGATGCGCCGATTATTGTTGCTTCACCTGCCGAGAAAGAAGAAAAAGTACAGACTCCGCCGGTTAGCGAGTCTATAGAAACACCGACAAAAAATAGCTTAACACCAACTATTAACGTTAACCATCAAGATGAAAGACAATGGAAACAAACATTACTTCAAGTAGCTGATGTTATCTGCCAACAAGCCCCTGAAAGTTCAGTAGGATATCGTATACGGCGTTATGCAATTTGGCACGCTATTACGGTCTTACCTCAAGCTAATGCTCAAGGTAAAACGCCTTTAGCCCCCGTATCAATTGACCGTGTAATGGATTACAAAGCTCAACTGACTCAAGCGTCCATTACGCTATTAAACAATATTGAACAGAGTCTCTCACTCTCTCCTTACTGGTTAGAAGGCCATATGTTAGCTGCACAAGTAGCAGCTAAATTAGGTTATGGGGAAGTAGAAAGTGGCATTATTGAAGAGTTACGTATTTTTTTAGCGCGTCTTCCTGAACTTGTTAACTTGCACTTTTCGGATATGACTCCCTTCTTTCCTGAAAGTGTACAACAGTGGTTAGAGCAATATAACCAAACTGAAAACGGTCAATTGCCACCATCGAATACAAATACTGCGATCCTAGAGCAAGAAGTCTTGCAATGTTATGAACAACAAGGTCTTGAAGCAGCCCTGAAGCTTATTGAATTAAACCTTGCTAGCAGATCAGAGCCTAGAGATAGATTTTATGGACAATTATTGTCTGCACAACTATTTGAATTGTCAGGTATGGATTATATGGCTACACAGTTATACCAACAACTTAATACCTCTGCCTCACATTATTCACTTGCAGATTGGGAACCCAACTTAATACGACAACTCATGCAAAAAATAGACAAAAAGACAGAAATAACAATGACTATGGATAGGGATCAATAATAATGAAATTACCGGTTTTCTCCATTTCAAACATTACGAGTTCGGTAAAAAAACTCTTTTTTGCTGATAAATCTAAAATTGCCTCCTTTTTGCTATTTTTATTGGCATTACTTCCCGCTTTGCTCATTATTTGGATCTGGTGGTGGGGGCCAACATTTCGTTATCAAGATTCCATACCGTTTAGCGAGGTCACCACACGTTGGTTAGCAACCGTCGTTATTGTATTGCTTGTTGTGAGTTGGATTGGTCTAGCAACATGGCGTCGAGTTAAAAAATTGGAAGCATTAAAACTTGATGTCGAATTGGCTGTAGTTGATCCGGTAAGACAAGATCTTGATTTTCAAAAACGTTATTTAAACTATTGGAAATCACAATTTATTCGTCACTTAAATGGTCATACTAAAGCGGTTTATTTACGCCCTTGGTATTTTGTTTTAGGAGCTAACCAAAGTGGAAAGCATAGCTTATTAAAAAATACGGTAAACCCATTAGATATTGCGCCTAGCGACAATATTGTTAACGAACAAAATATTGCATTAAATATTCAATGTCTATTAACCGACAATGCTGTACTTTTTGTCCCTAATGGTGATCTATTAACCCAACCGGCAAATCAGGCTGATAAACCTCAACTTTATCACCGTTTGTGGGGCGATTTACTCAATTGGATCAAAACTAATCGCCCAAGACAACCAATGAATGGCATCGTCTTAACTGTCGATACCCTATCGTTATTAACCAATAGTAAGGAGCAAAATAGTCAGCTACTTGCTGATTTACAAATGCGTATTGAAGAAATACGCATGACATTTAATAGTCGCTTGCCTTTATATATCGTCTTAACCAAGCTAGATCTATTACGTGGTTTTGACTCAATGTATCAATCATTAGATGTTCAACAACGTAATGAAGTATTAGGTGTTTCTTTCAACCAAAAAGCAAAAAGTAATTGGAAAAAGGAATTAAATCATTTTTGGTCACAATGGGTAGGCCAAATGAACAGCGCATTACCAGAAATGATGCTACAAAGAGCAGAAGGTAACCAGCGTAGTGATCTATTTAGTTTCGTGCGCCAAATTGAAGGGTTACAACATTCTGTATGCACATTAATTGATGCATTGCTCATCAATAATGAGCAACATAATATCTGTTTAAGAGGGGTTTATTTAACTTCTGCATTGCAAATCGGTCAAATCGATGATGTGTTTAGCCAAACAGCGTCCGAACAATATCATTTACCGACAGCACCTCTTACTACATGGCCAATTAATGATAGCCACCCTTATTTTACTACCCAATTATTTAGTCAAGTGCTATTTAGTGAGCCTAATATTGCAGCAGAAAACCATTATTGGGTTAAAAAACATCGGACTCGCCTATTAGTCACCACTGCTGTTAGCTTTGTCGGCTTAATCGCAATTTGGAATGGTTGGAGCCACTATTACGACAAAAACTATCGTGCTGGAGAAAACGTTCTTAATGAGGTAAAAGCATTCCGTGCTATTGAGAACAATGCTCAAAAAGATACTGATGGTAGCCTACAATTACCGGTGCTCAATCCATTACGTGAAGCAACCTTAGCTTATGGTAATCATCGTGATAAAAATGTGCTCTTTTCTGATATGGGTCTTTACCAAGGTCAAAAAGTTGGCCCACAAGTTGAACAAGTCTATTTACAACTACTCACCGATCGCTTTTTACCTGCGGTTATGTCTGGGTTGTTAAATGAACTTAACAGTGCCGATAAAGGAAGTGAAGATAAGTTAGAGATATTGCGTATTATGCGCATGTTAGAAGATAAAAGTGGCCGTAATAATGGCATGGTAGAAGATTTTATGGCTGATTATTGGAGCCAACTGTTCACTGGTCAACGTGAAAAACAACTGCAACTAAAAGCCCATTTGCGCTATGCCCTTGAGCACACAGATTGGAAACAAGAGCGTGAAAAAGGATTTGTTTCAGCCACTAAAGCCTTTATGCCTTTTGCTGGACCTATAAAAAATGCACAAGCAGAGTTAAGTGTATTGTCACTTTATCAGCGTGTATATCAAGCCTTACGCTTAAAGGCTAATCAAGAGCTTTCAGCGCCTTTAAATTTACAACATCAAATTGGCCCAAGTTTTAATACGGTCTTTACGGCTATTGATGATGATAAATTAGAAATTCCACAATTCTTAACGCGCTCAGGGTTATTAAACTATTTTATCCGCCAAAATGATAAATTGGTCGAGCTAACATTACTTGATGCTTGGGTTCTTAATCTAACCACCAACACACAATATAGTGAAAGTGATCGTAAAGAAATTCAGCGTCAAATCAGTGAACAATATCTTAGTGACTATACGGCTCAATGGCGTAATGCCATGAGCAATTTAGAAATTCGTCAATTTGATTCAATACAAGATGAAATTACCGCTCTTGAGCAAATTATTAGTGGTGAACAACCATTACGCCGAGCATTACAAGTTCTACGTGATAACACGGTTATTCCAACTATTGATGAAAATTTACCACTTGATGAACAAAAAACACTGATGGCTGAGCCATCTTACCGTTTATTAACCCGCTTAGATCGCGAATTTACTCCTCAAACTGAGATATTAGTCAGTAACCAAGGGGAAAATTTACAGAATCTGAATCAAAAACTAAATGACTTACATCGTTACCTATTGGGGATCCAAAACTCTCCAGTGCCGGGGAAAGCGGCGCTTAAAGCAGTTTCGATGCGCTTAAACGATAATAATCGCGACGCTATTTTTGAGCTATCACAAATGGCGAAAACATTACCAGAGCCGCTTAACCGCTGGGTCGATGAGTTATCAGTGCAAGCATGGAATGTGGTCCAAAAAGAAGCTATTCGTTATATGGAAGTTGAATGGAATGAAAATGTTGTCAAACAATACAATACTTATATTGCCGGTCGCTATCCATTTAACCCAGCAGCTAAACAAGATGTTCCTTTAAGTGAATTTGAACGTTTCTTCAAACCAAATGGAACATTAGATAGCTTCTATCAACAAAATCTGCGTTTATTCGTTGAGAATAACTTAGTCAACGATAGTGATAGCCAATCATTGATCCGCGCTGATGTATTAGCACAAATTGAAATAGCCAATCGTATTAGAGAAACCTTCTTTAATGCCCAAGGTAATTTAGAAGCACAATATGCTATTGAGCCACTGTCATTAAGTGGTAATAAGCGTCGTAGCATCTTAAATCTTGATGGACAATTGATTGATTACGCTCATAGTCGCAGCCATGTGACACACTTGGTATGGCCAAACTCAATGCGTTCCAATATTGAAAGTAAACTGACTTTAGTGCCTCTTTCCGGTGATAAATCGCCACGTTCAATCAGTTTCTCTGGGCCATGGGCACAAATGCGATTAGTTGATAATGCAAAACTCATCAATATCAAATCTAACTCATTCGATATTCGCTTCACAATCGACGGTGGTGATATGACTTATCGAGTTATAGTTGATGAATCTAATAATCCTTTCTTCGGTGGATTATTCACAAAATTCCGTTTACCTGAAACGCTTTATTAATGTGATTTCCCCCACTTTATAGTGGGGGAATAAAAGGATGTTGAGTGCGATGAAATCAGAAAGTTTAGTGATTAAAATTGGGGGATCTCCACTTGATACCCCTGAATTTATTGCCCTGAAAACCGAATTTAATAAATTGAGCCACCCTGCTCGACCAGAAATAAGTTGGACACTTATTGAGTCACTTTGCTTATCCCTATTTAAAAATCATGGTATCGACCTACAAAGCGGTGCTTACTATACCATTGCAAGATTACAACAGCATGGTTTAAGCGGTTTTACTGAAGGATGTGAGTTATTAGCAAATGTTATTGTGACTTATTGGGATAGCCTGTGGCCGGAAAAGCCAAATCAACGTACAGAGGTATTAAACTGGTTTAATACCAAAGCCAGCGCTTTATTAAGACAACAATCCTATCAAGCAAAAGATCTACGATTAATCTATCGTTCAGAGCGCGCGTTACAGTTAATAATCGATAAACTGGCTAAAACAACTTGGGAAAAACTGCCTAAAATTGAAAACTTACTGTGGTTTTTCCAAAACTTAGCCAAACAAATTGAAAAGCAAGAAAAACAGACGCAACAAGATAGTGCTGAACCCGTTAGCGTACCGCCATTAGTCTGTATTCAACAACCGTCGAAAACAACAGACAAAGCAGCCCCCACTTTTGTGATTGAAACACCTCAACCCGCCTCTTCTTTCACTGTAGTAGCAAAAAAAATGAGTGCGACCCGAGGTTTTATATGGGGCTGTGTGCTCAGTTGCATACTGTTTTTAGCTGTCGGATTTGGTGTACATCTCTATTTAAAACAAGAGATGAATGCGATTACTTCAATACCTGAAGGTGCGGCTGCCAAATGGTTGTTTAAACCACAGTTAAATAGCTACGAGTATCATTTAGCATTATTAGAAAAACGTTCTCCTCTTTCTAATTTACGGCTAATTGATACGATGCAAGAAAAAGCCAAAAACGCTTGGCCTACAGATGCAGAGCAAATTTATTTTACACGTAATTGGCAAAATCTTTATCAAACGCGCTTAGAGAATATGCCAATTAATGATAGCTGGTCTGAAACCGCGACATTATTACAACAACTTTCTAATAAAATAGTTCAGCAAGAACGAAATAGAGGCAGTTTTACACTCTCTTATCTAAAAACGGCAATTTATGATATTCAAAAACAGCACAATAAAGTTGAGCCAATCGAAGAAAAACTGCGACAACTCGCTGTACAAATTGAAACAGGGCAACCTATTTCTCCTGCAACTCTCAATAATATTGATAATAAAATTAATGGGTTATTAGCTCGTTATTATGATTTACAAAAACAAGCTGAACAACAAGGTTTAAAACCCGGCTCATATTCATCTTTTGGATTAGATCATGAGTGAAATTAAATATATTAAAGAAAAGCAGTACTTACAAAAACTGTTCAGTGAGTATGCAGATAAAGCGCCACATTTAGCGAGCGTACTTGATCCTCAAGATCCACAAACAAGTTATCTCTTAGAAGGCTTTGCTTTTTTATCTGCTCGTTTACAAGATAAAATTGATGATGCTTTTCCTGAGATCACATTACCCCTACTGCAACGACTAAATTCCCAAGCCATTAAAGGGCTACCATCAACAACAATTATCCAAATTGACCAAAGTGAAATTCTCCCCTATCCCATGGAGATTAATGAAAAACATTTGGTGATTGGCGACAACGGGGCACAATTTAGTTTCTGCCATAATTTCACCATCATGCCTTATAGCATTTTGGATAGAAAAATTACTCAGCATCCAAACCACTCTTGTATCTCTCTTGAAATATTATATCGTGGTGATGTGGAATTAACTCAAACAAATGCACTTAATGTTTTTTTAGGGGAAAATAAAACCACCTCAGACATTTTATTACTCGCATTTAGTCAATACTTTGAAAAAATTGAGGTGGTACATAACGGTGAACGTTATGAAGGCGATCCTCTTAATTATGCTTTTGAACCCAAAATTGGCAATGACTATAAAATCTTCCCACAGAAAAATAACTCATTTTCTGCGCCACAACGTTTATTAGAAGGTCTTTATTTACCCCATGTTCACCATTTTATTGAGTTAGATATACCACAAATAGTGACTCAATTAGATTGGAAACAACAGCAGCGGTTTGTTGTGAATATCTATTTCAGTCAGCAACTTCCTTTAACTCAAGAAGAGTGTAATCAGAGCTTTTTTTTAAACTGTGCTCCAGCGATTGATAGTGAAGCAAAACATACACTTTTAATTGATTTTAAAAAGAATAAATCAAGTTATTTACTCCCTATTCCAACCCATCACTATTTGGCCGATCTTGATAAAATTGAGTTATCACTAGAGCCTCATGAGCTAGCGCGTGGCATATACTGTCATTTTTATCCTACGACAGAATTAACCGCCGCCTCTCGTTTAATGCCCCAATTTCATAAAGCCATTTTCTATTCATTAACAATGGAGAAAAATATTACTGGGCATACACTTTATTATTTGAATTTCTTTGATAATAAAGGTGATCCTATGGTCACACCGCCTAGTTTACATTTTGCATGTGTTTATATTGGCTTTGAACAATATAAAAGAAATGAGTTAGGTCTATTAAATAAACACAGCGAAAAAATGCCTGATGCAGTAAAAACGGGAAATATCACATTATTATCATCTTGTTATCCACCTATTGTAAATAATCACCATTTTTGGAAATTGTTATCTCATTACAGTGCTAATGGTTCAATGTTAATGTCATTAGATACTATTAAACATATGATTTCTGATTATATTCTTTACCGAGATACTGATAGGCAGATCACTCGAAAATGTGAGCGATTATTAAATGGACTCGTTGAACTAAAAACACATTTATATGACTATATTTTAAAAGGTAAACCCTATCGTTGTTTATCTTTATCGCTATTCATTGACGAAACACAATATGAAAATAGAGGTGAAGCTTTTGTCTTTACTACACATCTTTACCATTTTTTCCCGTTCTGTTTATCTGAAAATATGTTATTGGAAATGTCAGTTACACTCAATGATCAGAAAAACACCACTTGGTATTTATCTCCCTCACCACTAAGGGGCTATAAATCAATGATTTAATAATTAGTAGTATTAACTATGGCACATAATAAAAGTGTTTATAAAGTTGATAATATCATATGAAGAAATATCAAAAAGGAGTTATAAATAATGGCTAATTCAATATATTTAAAGATAATAGGGAAATCTCAAGGTGATATATCTAAAGGGTGCTCTACTTTAGGATCTATAGGCAATAAATATCAGCACGGACATGAAGATCAGATATTTGTGTATTCATTTGATTATGATTTAACTCGAGCACAAAATTTAAATCATTCTCCTGTGGTAATTTCAAAACCTATAGATAAATCTTCACCCTTACTTGGGGTTGCAATAACAAATAATGAATTATTAGAGTGCGAGCTAGAATTCTATAGAACAAGTTCAAACGGCAATCAAGAAAAGTTTTATACCATTAAGCTAACAAAAGCCAGTATTACCAATATATCGGCACATTACCCTAATTCACTGACGCATGCAGATGCCCAGCCTTATGAAGATATTACTATTCGATATGAAAGTATCTCTTGGAACCATATTTGTGCAGGAACATCAGGTTATAGTATCAGCAAAAATATTTAATTTTACCGACGATGAGCGATATCATTTTTAATTTTTCATCTATAAAAAAGCCCTTTAATATAAAGGGCTTAAAGAGTTTGCTTTATTTTAAATTACCAAATGGGCATTTCATCTTGTAAGAAAGGATTATATTGACGCTCATGACCTAAATTAGACATAGGGCCATGGCCGGGGATAAATAGATAATCATCACCTAGTGGTAATACTTTATTTTTGATAGAAGCTATCAGATCGGCATGATTACCACGAGGGAAATCAGTACGACCAATACTTTCACGAAATAATACATCTCCCATCGAGATAAGTTTATTTTGGTGATTAACAAAAATAATATGGCCAGGTGTATGGCCCGGACAATGTAAAACCGACAAAGTAATGGTTTTACCAATAGTGACAGTATCCCCTTCATTTAACCATTGATCAGGCGTAAAAGATTTTCCACTGGGGAAGTTAAACATACGACACTGTTGTTCTAAATCTTCAATAAGGAAGTTATCATCTTTATGTGGCCCATAAACAGGCACATGAAAATGCTCAACAATTTGAGCTGTTCCTGCTACGTGATCAAAGTGACCATGAGTTAATAGCACTTTAGTCAACTTTAATTGACGTTGTTCAATTTCTGCAATTAATGTTTCGACATCACCACCGGGATCAACAATGGCCGCTTCTTTGGTATCATCACACCAGATAAGGGTGCAATTTTGCATATAATTTGTCACAGGTATAATGTGATACATCATAGCTTACTCCGCGCTTTCTTAATCTATATCTATTTATTTATTACATAGATTACCATGAGCGCACGGGTCCTGTATCGATATGAACAAAATTACTTCGTGGATAATAACCCACTCCTCCCGCTTTCATTCTTAGTGCTACTTGGCGTACTTTAGATAAATCTGTACCTACTAAACGGAAATCCATTGCTTGACCACGGGTATGATAGCTTTTTTTCGCAACACCGCTGGTGTGTTGACGTAGATGATTATTAGTCGCGAGTGAACGATAACCCGAAATAAGTTCAACGGCTTTATTGTTGTTTAACATCACCTGTAACAGATAGATTTGATCAAATAAGGCTGGATCGATAGTTTTAACTTTATTTTGACGGTGATCTCTAAAAAGATGATTTAGTCTAGCAAGCTCTTGTTTATTATAACGTTTACCATCAAAAAACTCGGCTTTAATAGTTTCACCAGTATTTAAATTATTAAAGCGAAGAATTTTCGGTCGGGGAGTTGCTAATGATGCAAATGCATGTGAGGGAAGTAAACCTAAACCAACAGCAGCCATACCAAGGCCTAACCACTTACGACGATGTGAATCAACAATATCCATGATAGCTACACTCAAAATAATGATAGAAGGAAGAACAGACCTTTATTATGACAATATTTTTCTTGAATTGTTGCTTATTGTTTGTATAGATTTGTAAACATATCATTGATATTATTTTATAAAAGTTTATGTTTTATTATTAATAATAGCCGTGTTAGCAATTAACATTTTATTAATATTAATGTTATTTCTAAAAATAGATTAAAAATAATAGCTATTTTTTAAAATTTATTAATAAAACTGAATAAAATTATTTTATCTTACTGATTTTTATAAAAAATAAAGAGCAAGCATAATGCTTACTCTTTATTGTTGTTAGCCATCTGTTCTATTACAAATATTTCTTAATATTCTCTAAAAAAGAGGTTGCATTATTAATGCTTTGGTCATAATTATAAATATCTGCTCGATATTGAGGGGCATTTTCTTCTGCTACCCAAGCTGTTTGATAATATAAATAGACAGGGATACGTTCTGGAATTGGTGCATATTGTGTTGAACCTCGTTTTAAGGCTGCATCAATTCTATCTTGTTTCCATCCTGCATCACCTAATAATATCGTCGCTAATTGCGCCGCTTTATTCACACGAATACAACCTGAACTAATTGCTCGCATATTTTTAGTAAATAAATTGTGGTTTGGTGTGTCATGCAGATAAATCGCTTCAGAGTTTGGCATATTAAATTTATATCGGCCTAGGGAGTTAGTTGGCCCAGGGGCTTGCCAAATGCGATATGGAAAATTAGCCGCAGAGATGTTTTCCCAATCTATATCATAAGGATTGATTGGATAAGCGTCATTCCCCCACCCTGAATAAATCGTATAACCTTTACGGCTAAAATAACTAGGATCAGCCTTTCCTTTTGGAACTATATCTTTACGCGTCATACTCGTAGGTACATTCCAAGGCGGATTAACCACAACATTATTAAGCGCACTACTCATAATGGGGGTTTTTCTATCTGGTCGACCAACAATCACTTTTGAATCTAAAATCAGTTGATTATTAGCATAAAAATAGAGGGAGTAATCAGGAATATTGACCCAAATTCCAGTGTCACCAATAGGTGGGGTTAAACGTAACCGCTGTATATTTAATGCCATAATTCCAGCACGCTGTATTGGTGTCATATTTAACCAATTACGCGTCTGTCTACCAATAATACCGTCAGTTTCTAATCCATGGGCCGCTTGAAACGATTTTACAGCAGCAATTAAAGGCTCATCATAAATCGTTGTTGCTACTTCTTGCTCATTTTCAGCCAATTGAGGCAGTAAATTTAAGTTACGCAATATTTGTCTTAATGCAATAACTTCTTCTGCCGATTGGTTTGGCTTTAATGAATTTTTCCCTTCCATGACGGGCCAAATAACCTCTTGATGAAGCTGTTTGCGCACTTCCTCTTTCATTAATGGATAGTAAGGGTGTGAGGGTGCAAAGGAGACGACAAAGCGCCCTAAGGTATTTTGTTGTAGATTGAGTTGGAAATGCTCGACAGCTTGCACAGTCGGTGCCGGTAATGCTTGTATCGCAGCGCGATATAACAGTGTTGTTCCTGATTGATTAATCTGTTCAACAAAGCTGATATAACCTAAAAAAGCGTCAGATAAAATAATATCTCGTGCTTCTGGCGTTAATTGTGCTGTTTCTAATAGCGTTAACCAACGTCCAAATTGTGGTTGAATTCCAGTTAAGGCAACCTCTGCCAGTTGCTGTTCTAGTTGTTTTGTAATTTGTTCATCTTGCCAAATCAGTGCTAAATCATTGCTTTGATAAACATCCACGAGTTGCTTAAAGTAAAGTGGTTTATATTCGCTTGGTAACCAAGATTGTAGTTTAGTACTAACTTCCTGCTTACTCACTAATGGTGAATTTAATGTATCTTGTGTTGCCACATCTTCTGTGAATGCGGGTACTAATGCAGGTGTTTCTGATGTGAATAGCGGTGGCGTTTCACTTTCTGAGGCAATAGCATTATGCCCTGAGAGAAGTGTGCCTATTACAACCGAATACGTTATTGCTCTTTTAATTGCTTGTTGCGCCATAGTCCTCAGTGCCTCATCCCTTGTTATTATTTTGCTATCGTAAAATATTAGATGAGTTAGACAAAGAGTTTTATAGGAATAAACTAATATTTGTAAAGTTTTATAAAATCTTTTCAACAATAGGCATTTAAATCATCATAAAAAGATGTTTAATACACTTTTTATATTAAATAAGAGTATAAATACTAAATACTCACAATGCCGTGCACAATAAATATTCAAATAGAAAGTATATAGATTTAATCTATCATATGGTTCTATTTTGTTCTATAAAGAAACCCAAAATGAAAAAGGCGTAGTTTCCTACGCCTAACAAATAAAGGTCAACAGCACAGAGACAGATTAGTACTCTGAATTGATAACCACTTCTTCACCAAATTGTCCCGCTTTAGGTAACGGCTGGTAAGAAGAGTTAGCAGCACGTAAGATACGGATCCCACGGATATTTAGCTCATCAGCTGCTGCGATATCAGCATCTGCATCACCGTAGTAAATTTTCAGTTTGTGATCGCGCATCCAGCTTACTTTGTTATTTGCGCCAGGTTGGTCACCGGCAAAAATAACAGGTTGCATTTTGTCTGCAGGAATATTTAAACCTTCTTGAACATATTTAGTCACAGTCTCTGTTTTAGTCTGTGTACGACCGGTAATGAAATAAACAGTATCACCGCGTTTTAAGTGCATCTGAACAAGATCGATACCGACTTGTTTAGGCATACTGAATTTATCCCATTCGTTGTTCATTTTTTCCCAGAATTCTGGGTTTTTCAGATAACTGAAATCGTTTGGAGAATATTCCAGTTTACCACGATAAAAGCCTGGGCTTGAGAACAGAACGGTGTCATCAATATCAAAACCTACCGCCATTGGTGCTTGGCCTTCTAAGCTTTTTTCAATTTCTGCAACAGAAACCCATTTAATTGGTTGCTGATGTGCAAGTTCAGTAACAGTAACCCCTGGGCTAACAACTTCTGGCATATGAACTTTTGCCATTGCTGCGCCATTTAAACTTAACGCCAACGCAATTGCACTAAGAGTAAGTGTGACTTTACGCATTCTCTTTCCTTTAATTTTTATATTAATCACAGAAGGTGATAATAATAAACATCATAATTACATTTAAATGAGATATAGCGCACGTTATTTTATTTAGGCTGGTACTCTTTTGTTAGTTTACTTTCATTTTTTGATCTATCTAACACTTTGAAAAAAGAAAGCACTATCTACGAAAGCAGATAGCGCCGTTATTATCTAAGTCGTTCCCAAATGAACACATCAATGACTCTGTTATTTTTGAAACATTTTTTGGTAAAAAATAAACATTTTAAAATTAGCCAAGAAAAACCTATTACCTATCATAGGTTATGGGTTTATCTACAGATAGAGGTTCGAAATTGTTTTAATAATTTATAAGTAATATACAATTAATTTAAATTTGGATTAGAAAATAGGAAAGCTAATATGGACACAAAGCGCGTGGGATATACTGTTGTTGATCTATCCCAATGGGGACGAAAAGAACACTTTGAAGCATTTCAGTCTTTTGCTCAATGCACCTTTAGCCAGACCGTTCAACTGGATATTACTTCATTATTAAAAACCGTAAAGCAAAATGGGTACAAATTCTATCCGACATTTATATACATCATTAGCCGATTGGTAAATAAACATGCAGAATTCCGCATGGCAATGAAAGACGGGGAATTGGTGATATGGGATAGTGTTAACCCTGGGTACACTATCTTTCATGAACAGACCGAAACATTTTCATCTTTATGGAGTTATTACCACAAAGATATCAATCAATTTTTGAAAACTTATTCAGAAGATATAGCGCAATACGGTGACAATCTAGCCTATTTTCCAAAAGAATTTATCGAAAATATGTTTTTTGTGTCAGCAAATCCTTGGGTAAGTTTCACCAGTTTTAACTTGAATGTGGCGAATATAAACAATTTCTTTGCCCCTGTATTTACAATAGGTAAATATTATACGCAGGGAGATAAAGTTCTGATGCCACTAGCAATTCAAGTGCATCATGCCGTATGTGATGGCTTCCATGTAGGCAGATTACTCAATGAAATACAGCAATACTGCGATGAGGGATGTAAATAATCAATGGGACTTAAAGCACATGTTTTTGTTCCACTCAAACCTGTCGCTATCCTCTGTTTCCACTTTTATTGATTATTTTAACATCGATATAAATTGATGAGGGGCATTTAGTACTTCCCTTTTTATTGAGGGGTCACGCTATAAAATTTGTACACTGATTTGTACTAATAACGGTGATAAAAATACTAAATGCCATTAACACTCATGAATAACCAAAATATAAAATAATGAAAACAATAAGTTATATTTAAGGTTGTTCACTTACTCATCATGATCCTTCATCAACTATCTGCAATATTTTCGGATAAAATGTTATCTTTTTCACTTTGTTGCCCAAAGCCTTTTAATCCGACCACATGAACATGCTCGCTTCCATTAAAGACTTTACGCACTAATTTATAAGTTGTGCCTTTTTCTGGACTAATATTTTCTGGTGCAGCAATGATAAGTTGCATATCAAGTCGTTCACACAGTTCAAACAGGGTTGCGATAGATTTCGCATCTAAACGTGCGGCTTCATCAAGGAAGAGCAAACGACAAGGCGAAATATCTTTTCCTCTTAAGCGTCGTGATTCTTCTTCCCAACTTTGAACCACCATCACTAAGATAGACATACCTGTACCAATGGCTTCCCCCGTTGATAGCGCACCACTTTCTGCTTTTAACCAACCTTCTGGCCCACGATTAACTTCAACTTCCATCTCAAGATAGTTACGGTAATCAAGTAGCTCTTCACCCACCGTTTGTGGCATACGCTGACCAAAATCAGCCTGTGGATTTAAGCGTTGATACAGTTTTGCCATCGCTTCAGAGAAGGTTAGGTTTTGGTTTTTAAACAGATCTTGATATTGGCTATCTTCTTCTTCCGATAATACATCCAGTAAGATTTGATGGCTTTCACGAATATTAACGTTTAACCGTACACCACGAACCTGACCAAAGGAAACCGCTTGTAAGCCCTGATTTAGCATGCGAATGCGATTTTGTTCACGTTGGATAGTTTTACGAATAATATTTGCCACACTGCGAGAGCTGATCGCCAGTTTTTGTTCACGACTGGTTAGCTCTTCGGTTAAGCGAGCTAATTCAATTTCCATCTGTTCGATAGCATCAACCGGATCATCGGTTTTGATAATATCTTGTCGAATGCGTTCTCTTAAATGTTGGTAAACCGCAATAAAGAATTGGACTTTACGATCAGGGTATTTTGCGTCTTCAGAGCGACGTAATGCATCCCGTAAATATTCATTATCCGCCACAGCCTGACGTAACGCACCTAGCGCCTTATCCGACATTGAACGTAACTCATCCGCTGAAAGATAGGCAAAGTCACGACGATGTAAACGGCGCTCCATACCATTTTCTTTCACTAAACGCATAACAGCACACCAACTGGCTTTAGCGCTGACGACGTGCTCACGCATTTGGCCATAATCACGTTCTAATTTGCGAATTTTCTTCGCCATATTTTCACGTTCAGCTTCACTAAGCGCAATATCACGCTCAAGTTGGCTAATACGCGTACGGTTAGCACTCACCGCAGCATAACGTTGATCACGTAACTCTTTGGCTCGCGCTTCTGCACCCGCATCAATTTGCAAGCCAGTCTCTTTCATCTCTTGCTCAAGCTCTCTTAATAGTTCTGATTTGGTATCAAAAGAACTTTTTAGTGAGGCTAGTACTTGATTAAACTGATCACATTGTGCCTGCTGTTGACGATATAACTCTCTCGCTGTCGCTCGCTCTGTTTCAGCCATTTCTAAACGACGACGTAATTTTTCATTAAGATCGTTATTTTCACTGACAATTTCAACCGCATCGCTATAACTAAAATGTGGACGACGCTGAACCACTTCCACCAGCAAAAATGCTTGTTGTTGATAACGTTGCTGCTCTTCTTTTGCGTATTGATAATCTTGTGTTAATTGATCATGCTCTTGTGGATCGCTTTGTAAAATCGAGGCTATAGGCTCTAACGCAGTTAATGCTTTCTCATGACGCTGTAAATAACGCATCGACTCTTCTGCGTTATAAAGCTCTTCACGTAGCTCTTCAACACGATCAATTAATGTTTCGTCCAATAATAAATTGACTTGAGGAATGAGTTTATTTAATAAATTGAGCGACTCTTTGGCTTGCGCATAATGCTGACGTTGTTGCTGAGTGCCCTCTTCATATTGTGATAACTCGCGCTCTAATTCATTACGACGTTGATTTAATTGGCGAATATCTTCTTCAGGATCGGCATCAAATGCCACTGAAATATGTTGCCCAACAAATTGGCTAAATGCATGGTGTGCACGTTGAATTTTCTGCACATCAAAGGCCTGTGTAGCATATAGCTCTGACAGCTCATCTCGTTGACGGGATAATATTTCTAGCTGGTTTTCTCGTGCTGCACGGCCAAATAATGGAATTTCTGGATAACGTGAATAGCGCCACTGCCTATCTGAACTTTTAATAAGTACCGCTTTTTCCATCTCTTGGGCATTAAATACGCTATCATCAAAGGATTGTGGATCACCTTCAATAAAATAGAGATCTTCCGGGCAATCTTCTAAAGAAGCTAACTGCTCTTCGATCGCACTGAGATCTTGTACCACAATCGCATGGCGCGCAGGTCCATATAATGCTGAGAAATAAGGCGCATCATCTAAGGTGATATCATCGTAAATCTCCGATAATAAAACCCCGTTAAAGCGTTCTGCTAAAGTAATTAATCGGCCATCTTCAGCCCCACTAGGCTGACTTAATCGTTCAATTTGAGCTTCAATTTGCTGTTTGCGAGCAGCGGTTTCATCACGCAAAACCGTGGCTTCACGCTCTTTCTCAAGTAACTGTTGCATATATTCAGTAACTTGATTGCTTGTTTCAAAAGATTGATGCGTTTGTTCACACAGTTGCGTTAAAGCATCTTGTGCAGCAAACCAAACTGGCGCTTGTTTTCTTAATTTTTCAATTTGTTGTTTTAGTTGATCAAGCTCTTGGCGCATTTGCATACGCTGTTCGCCAGAATCACTAACATAATCGCTCAGCTCTTCAATCTTTGCTTCTAGCTCTTCTTGTAGAGTAAATAGATCATCAGGCTCAACATTTTTGCCATACTGTTTATTAAACTCTGCAAGTTGACGTTCAGCATTATTTCTTTGCTGTAAACGTTGCTCTAATTCAGCTAATTGCATCCGAATAGGGTGAACACGATCGGCTTGATGGCGATGTGATGACCATTCACGTAATGCGCTTTTAGCCACACTCCACGCATTTTGACGCTCAACTTCCCCAACAATCGAGGTGATCAATTTATAGGCTTGATCAAATTGCGTTTTGGCCGCATCAGAAACACCGAGTTTCTGCTCCATAGAAAGTAATGAATGCGTGATGGATTGAATTTTTGCTTGAATACGTTCAGCCCATAGCTCGGCATTGGTTTCATCTAAATCATCAATGCCACATTGTGCTTTCGCACGCTCTAATGCTTGTACCGCCTGACGATATTGAATAGCTCGGGTTTGTTGAACATCTAACGCTTGTTGATAATCTGCCAATTGACTTTTCAGTTCATCAACTTCTTCTTCCGCAGATCCAACTCGCGCTTCCAACTCTTCTTTTTTTGATGTTGCTTCTTCAACAACTTCACTTTGCTCTTCTAAACGGAATGTGATTTCTTCAACATCCGCAACATAGCGATCGATTTTTTCTTGTTGGCGCACCGCATTTTGTACAAGATTAAGTCTATCACTGGCGGCTTGATAATCTGTTTCCAAATCAGCCGATAACGCTTGTTGCTCTTCTAACTCTTTGCCCATTTCAATAAAGCGATAAGCTTCATTGTTAATCGCTTTACGCTGATCCCACAACTCTTTACGTAAAGATAGAGCCTGATCAAGGTGTACTCGTCTTTCATTAGCATGACG
This sequence comes from Proteus sp. G2675, assembly GCF_963886535.1. NCBI lineage: Bacteria > Pseudomonadati > Pseudomonadota > Gammaproteobacteria > Enterobacterales > Morganellaceae > Proteus > Proteus sp. G2675. The sequence continues at coordinate 30,087 of NZ_CAWPCB010000053.1, read as the reverse complement.
CATATAGTCCGCTGCAACATAAGAGGTCGCTTCGGTGACTAAATGTTTAAACAGATCACGATCGGATTGAGTGACCCGAATAGCTTCTAAGGTCATGCGGTTTTCACGTAATGCCCCTTCCATATCTTGGAAGGCTTTTCTTACTCCGCTATTTTCAGGTAATAAATAGTCGCGTAAAGAGCGAGTGATGGCACTTGAAATACCACCATATAATGAAGCTTCAATAAGACGATAGAATTTTGCCCGATCGCTTGCTGAGCGTAAACGTTTCGGAATAACCCCTAAATCAAAGAGTACAGAGTGGAAATCAGTAATCGAGTTAAATTGTCTAAAAACAACGCCTTCTATCGCTTCTACTTTTTCTTTTAATTCATTAAGTGGTAGAACACGTGCTTGGCGTCCATCGACAGCTTGCGTCAAAATTTCTGTTGGATTTTCAGCAATAGGTAGCCCTTGGATCATAAAAGGTTTGATATCAACCTTTTTATCTCGTCCGGCAACTTGTTGTAAGCGTACGCCAACGACAGCTCGTAAATGGCGGGAATTAATCACATCTAAAACAGCGTAACAAACTCCCGGGCGTAATTTCCCATATAATCCTTTATCACGAGAGCCACTGGTTGAACCGGCTTCAGTGGTATTTCTAAAATGAAGTAAAGTCAGGTCGGGGATCATCGCGGTAATAAAAGCCGCCATGGTGGTGGATTTACCCGCTCCGTTACCACCGGATAAAGTCGTGACTAATTCATCTAAATCAAAAGTACGAGCAAAAAACCCATTCCAGTTGATCAATGTTAATGAGCGAAATTTTCCTCGTTCAATCATTTATTTTCTTCCTCTGCATCATCATCTTCACTGGACTCTAATTGTTCATCTTCCTGTTCATCGTCATCACTTGGCTCGCTATCTTGCTCTAGTGGCATAGCTTCACCATCGCGGATCATACGCATTTGCGCTTCAAGAGGAGAGTCACCACTACGCACATCAGCACCAAAGCGAAACACCGATTCAGTAATTGAAAAACGTTGCGTATCATTGGGTAAAAACGAAATCATCCCTAAACGACGTAGTCGGTTAAGTGACGTTCTCATTTTCTCTTGCAGTTTTTGTAGGTCTAAATCCGATCCTGTTGAGCGTTGATTAACTAAGCGTAACAATTTGCTTTCATCAGCCAGTGTACGTAATTCATCAAATAATTCTTGTACAGTGAAGATCCCCTGATTAGCTAATCGCTCAGGGCTAAGGTAGAGATAACAAAGAATTTTGCCGACCAACATATCCATTTCAGAAAGCACTGAACGAGGAATAAGCGTCGTTGAACGGGGGCGTAAGTAAAAAAAGCCTTCAGGTGCTCGAATTAATTCGACATTATAACGCGCATAAAAATCTGTTAACTCATCTTGAAAGTCCATCAAAAAAGCATGGTTATCTAGTGAGTCTATACCAATATGTCGACCTGCACGTAGCTGACTATCCAGTTCAGGAAAAAGTGAATTCGCTAATGCCTGTGCTAATTTAGCTGGTATAAATTGTTCAGTATGTATCGATGACATGCGCTTGTACCTTAGCTCCATATTCGTTAATTTCTGCCCATTTTGCTGGCAATCCTGCAAGTTCAGCTTGCGCGACACCTAATCGTACCGCTTGATCAATGACAATCCGTGCCACATCAAAATGCTTCTGTTGTGGATAACGATTAAGATACTCAACTAATACTGAACTGAGATCTAACGCTCGTTGTTCTAATTTATAAGCAGCCAGCTCTTGTTCAACCCATTGAGCAATTTGTTCATTTACTTCACTGAACATTTGATATTCCAGCTCTTCAGGCAATTCCCCGGTCACTTCTTCATCTCGCAACACAAGCTCTTCATCACGCATATCAAATAGCCTATCCGCATTAGCATAAGTTAATGCCCATGGGCTGTCGAAATAGTTTTGTACGGATTGGCGTAGGCGACGTGAAAAAATACGGTTTTTATCCATATCTATCGCCGTGCGAATAAATTTATGCACATGCCTATCGTAACCTATCCATAAATCGATAGATTGCTGTCCCCAACTAATAATACGGTCAAGTTTGCTTTGTAACTCAAAAACTAAAGTATCTATTTGGTCGACATGGCCTGAACTCATATTCGCTTCTTGAATACGTAATAGATTCGCTTGTAATTTGTCCCCTGCCGCTTCCAGTGTGTCTTGTAACTCTCTTAATGTCCCAGAGGTTTCAGATAGTAATTGTTCACAGTTTGAAATGGCAGCTTGCCAATCTTGGTTTAATAGTGCAGCAATATCTTCTTTAACGATATTTTGCTGTTCATCCATAATGCGTTGAGATAAATCGATGCTATCGAATATCTCAGCCACCGAATATTTTAATGGTGCAAAAACATTACGATGCCAATGGTATGCATCACCACCTTCTTCTGCAGCACTTGCCGCTGAATCTAACTCACTTGCCACAATTGACAGCTGCATCGACAAGCGTAGTGATGAAAACTCACGTTGACGAATGTAGTAATCACTGATGCCAATACCTAATGGCGTTAAACGATATATCGCATTACCTTCTACCAGTTCACTGGTAAAACGGTTAAAAAGCCGCTGCTTGACCATATCATTAATGGCATTATTAGCACGAACTTGTATTGATTCTGCGGGTTGATCAAAGCCTTTACACACCTCTCGAAAGGCATCAATCAACTCCCCTTCACTCATCTCGCCATCAAGGCGTTCGCTGTTTAATACAGCAACTGCCATCAAAAAAGCTAACCTTTCCGGTGGCAGTGAAATAGAGAAATCATTTTTTCTCGCCCAAGACACTAACTCAGGAACGGTCTGGGTAAAATCACTCATAGTACATCCTTAATTTACACACTTTTGTGCCATGACATGAATGTAACGCCCCAGACTGATATAGGGCTCTTGCCGACAATAGCGTTGCTCTAAGGCAAGCAACGCTGGAAAATCTTTATTTTGCAACTGACGACTTTGCAAATAGTCATGAAAAACACGCACTCCCGTTTTTCCTAAAATCGTCATTGAAAATGACGCTAACCATTGATAAACATCCTCAGGTTGTAGCGGATTTTGTGGGGATAATGAGCGTTTTCTTCTGCGTGGTATTTCCGGATTTGCCAAATGGAAATTTCCCAAAATAGCATTTCTCATGACAATGCCATTCGCATTGTAAAACATTAACGATAGGATACCATTAGGAAGTAGCATATCGGTAAGTACATTTATGGCGTTTTTCTGATCTGTGATCCACTCTAATACGGCATGGAATAGAATTAAGTCAACACCATCATCTAGATGCTGGTTTATCTCTTGTGCTGCACAACAAATAAACGTCATTTGATTGACAACACCTTCATCAATAGCCGCTTCTTGTGCGCGGTTAAGCATCTCTTGTGATAGATCACATAAAATTATCTGGTGCCCTAATTTTGCCAGTTGTCTGGAAAAATAACCTTCACCACCCCCCGCATCTAAAATACGCAACGGACGATCAGGGAGTTGAGTTAATAATTGTTGTAAATCATCCCAAATCACCGCTTGGCGGATTTTTCCTTTTGTTGTGCCATAGATATTGCGAGAGAATTTATCAGCAATATCGTCAAAATTACGGTCTGACATTAAAACGCCTCATGATAACAACTTGTTACTTGCGCTCTTTGCATTCTGATAAATTCAAAAATATGAGACACTGTACTGAAGGTAAACAAAGACAACAATTTTACCAGTGTTCGATGATACTGGCTGTTTTCAATCACAAAATAAGCCATGAATCAGATTATTCGCAAAGCGCAGTATAAATATAACGCTTATTAATGAAAAAATTAACGCTCAAACGTTTATCGTTTTACAATTTCTAAATTAGTGAGTATTTCTGTTCGTTAGCATTTAGTAAAAACTATACTTATACGCTATTTTGACACAATGCTTTATCAATCCCCTAGTTTTCACTAGATTTTTACTCTCAGTTGCTGACATTTCACTCAACTTAGGAAGATTTATGCTGTTTTTGCTCAAAAAATATCTTGGTAGCCTAATCATGCCACTACCGCTGTTATTAATAATTGCTTTTTTTGCGCTTATTTTACTGTGGTTTACTCGTTGGCAAAAAACAGGAAAAAGCGTACTCACTATCGTGATTGTGTTACTTACGCTGTTAGGCATGCAACCTGTCGCAGATACTCTATTGATGCCGAGTGAAAAAGCGTATCAAGCACGTTATGAATTACGCGAAAACTCACCACAAGATGTTAACTACATTGTCGTTTTAGGGGGCGGTTTTACTTATAACCCTGAATGGGCACCTAGTGCTAACCTGCTAAATAATAGCTTATTTCGTGTTGCTGAAGGCGTAAGGCTTTATTATCGTTATCCTAATGCCAGCTTAATTTTTACCGGTGGTGCCGGCGTCAATAAAATAAGTAGCGCCGAAGTGGCTGCACAAGTTGCACAATCATTAGGTGTTCCAGCAGAAAAAACGATCGCCCTTTCTCAACCTAAAGATACCGAAGAAGAAGCGTATGAAGTGGATAAACTTATCGGTAAACAACCTTTTTTATTGGTGACCTCAGCAAACCATTTAGCGCGGGCAGAACGTTTCTTTTTAGCTAGAGGTATGCACCCTATTGTTGCACCTGCTAATCAGCTAGCCATTACTACCCCTCTGCATCCTTGGGAAAAATATACCCCTTCCGCGTATTATTTTCAGCATAGTGAGCGAGCATGGTATGAATTTATCGGCTCGATTTGGCAAACCATAAAACCTAGCGAACCATCTAGTGTAGAGGCGGTTGTTGAGAATAAAAATGAAGCTGACAATGGCATAAAATAGCGTATGAAGAATGAGATCATTAGGTAAAAAAATAATCAATCCTCTTTTTTATCGATGGTAGAAAACAACAACGGCACTGAATACCAGTGCCGTTAAACATTAATTTGCAATATACTGCAAATATTAGAACTCTTGGTTTAGTGCCCGAAAAGCGGCTCTCGCGGCAATTAAGTCATCTTGAGTATCAACCCCGACACCCGGTACTTCAAGCGCTTTTGCTACATGGATTTTCTCGCCATACCACAATACACGCAGCTGCTCTAACATTTCGATAGACTCCAATGGGCTTGGCTCCCAAGTAATATAACGACGAATAAAGCCTGCACGATAAGCGTAAATACCGATATGACGTAAGTAATGCTCGCCTATTTCATCATGAGAGAGATTAAAACGATCTCTTTCCCAAGGAATAGTGGCTCGAGAAAAGTACAGTGCAAAACCTTTCGCATCCATAACCACTTTTACAGCGTTAGGATTAAAGGCTTCTTTTGAGTCGACGATAGGCACAGCAAGAGTTGCCATACCTGCACCACAATTAGCTAAATTTTCTGCCACTTGCGTAATAATTGCGGGTGGAATGAGTGGTTCATCGCCTTGTACATTAACGATTATCTCATCATCTGCGAATTGATATTTTTCGATAACCTCAGCTAAACGCTCTGTACCTGAATGGTGGTCTTCACGGGTCATACAGGCTTCTCCACCCGCTTGTTCAACAGCGCGAACCACATCTAAGTTATCAGTTGCAACAATGACACGTTTAGCACCTGAACGCTTTGCTTGTTCCATAACACGAACAATCATCGGTTTGCCATGAATATCAGCAAGTGGCTTACCGGGTAACCGAGTCGACGCATATCGACCTGGGATAATGACCGTAAACATTAGGTTATTTTTCCTCTTCTAATGACAACTCTCTGGCTTCATTCTCTAGTAGAACCGGAATATTGTCACGAACAGGATAAGCGAGATGATCAATTTTGCAGATAAGCTCTGAATTTTCTTTATCAAAGATAAGTTTGCCATGGCAAACTGGGCAAGCAATAATTTCGAGTAAGCGGTGATCCATTTTGTCCCTCACAAGGGTTAATCATGTTATAGGATAAAAGGATATCATAAGGAAGGATCAGCGTTAATACTCTACACCGCGGGTTTGGTAATTATTCGCTAAATATTTTCTCTATTAATAAATTTACTATTTTCTTTTTCACTATAAGCAACAAAAAAGCCACAATAATGTGGCCTTTTATCGTTTTGTCTGCAACATCATTAATAAAGAATTACATTCCGCTTTTATTGATAATAATTTAACCTTTTTATTATCTTTATTGCATTCTAATTAACGTGGCAACCATTTTATATTACCTTGAGCAATCAGTGATAACGTCTTATTTTATCCTTTTTGCATCAACGTAATGATAGATTTTAATTAAATCAATAGGTTAAAACATGGTCTCACCCATTTATTATAGGTGTCGACTATTTAGAACCCGATAACATCAGCGGCTTCTAGACCTGCTGCTGTTTTGATAACAGAAAACTCAACGTCTTGGCCTTCGGTTAGTGCTTTATTTTTTGTATTGGCAATCGCTTTTTTATTGACGTAAATATCTTGTTCAAGATCTTTTGCAACAATAAGACCATATCCTTTATTATTGTCAAACCATTTTACGCGACCCATTCTTAATTGTAATGTCATGATAGATAAACTCCTTTTGTTCTTTGTATAGTTTTTATCTTCTATACACATGCATTCTACTTTTTATTAAGTCTTCTTATATAAAACCCCATTAAATTCTGAACACATTAATTTAAGTAGTGCATTTTATTATTCAATATAAATGTTCAAAATCGTGATAGCTAAATTAGATAACTATTTATTGAACAGACACTAAACTACAAAATATTCATGACAAATATATGACATGTTCTATATTGTTGCCTGTACCTATCAATAAACTTGCTTGATATAAATGATAAAGTAATTTCTATTCGAAAGCATTTTAACTATCAAGCATAAATAATATCCACAGCATAACAATATTAACTCTACAATAAAGATCTAAAAACTCTCCACACAAGGCTTTTGAGTAGATAGGGTATTAGCGAGTTAAATTGAACTACGACAAAAGCGGTATGCGATTAGTGGGTAGGTAATCTTTATGTAACGCTATCCTGATTTCCATTATAAATATCATTGTTTCAGATCATATACAAGTTTTTTTCGCGTTGTCACTAATTGGCTGACTTGATTTAGCACAGATAGATCTTTCAATACCGCACTGACAGGCAAATACCACCAGTTGTTTTGCGCAAAATGCTGGCATTTAACTGCGTCTTTTTCTGTCATAATCAGAGGCTCTTGGTGAGGCGTCAGTATTTGTAACTCTTGTAGGGTATATTCACTATGATCATTAAAGGCTTTAGTTGCAATTAACTTAACCCCTTTATCTTGCAAGGAATTAAAGAAACGAGGAGGATGACCAATCCCTGCCATAGCAACTGCATTACCCAACTCAGTAATGGCTTTTTTCTCACCTGTCTTTAGATTTACCGCGATTTCTCCCTCTAAACTCATCGCTATTTCATTCGCTTGACAATCACCACCATTGACAATAACCGCATTAACAGAATCAAGACGATGAGCGCGCTCTCTCATCGGCCCTGCGGGCAACCACCAGCCATTACCAAAACGCCGTTGTCCATCAATAACAACGATTTCATAATCTCGCTGTAGGGCATAATGCTGTAATCCATCATCAGTAATAATAATATCAAGATCATATTGCGCTAATAGCGCTTTGACTGCATCACTGCGAGAAGGTGCAACGGCAACAGGTACGCCAGTGCGATGATAAATTAAAACCGGTTCATCTCCTGCAACGGCCGGCTGTGTTTCTGGCGACAATAATAAAGGATATTGGTCTGATTTCCCGCCATAACCACGAGAAACAACCGCAGGTTTAAAGCCTTGTGCTTTTAATTGCTCAACAAGCCAAATCACCACTGGTGTTTTACCATTACCTCCCGCCGTTAAGTTACCTACCACAACAACAGGTACGGGGGATTTCCATGAGGATAACCAGCCTTGTTTATAGGCAAAACGCCTAAAAAGGCTGATCGCCCCATAGAGCCATGAAAAAGGCAATAAAAGAAGGTAACACCACGATTTACCAGACCAAATCCGCTCAATCATTTGCCAAATTGCATCCTGTGTAGCTGAGCATAAACGCCTTTTCGCTCAATTAAATCAAGATGAGCACCACGTTCAACAATTTCCCCATCTTCAATCACTAAAATTTCATCTGCTTTTTCAATGGTTGATAGACGGTGAGCAATCACTAATGATGTTCTATTTTTTTGCAGTTCATCAAGTGCGGCTTGAATTGCCCGCTCTGACTCAGTATCTAATGCTGAAGTTGCCTCATCTAAAATAAGAATAGGCGCATCACGCAATAGTGCCCTTGCAATGGCAATACGTTGACGCTGACCACCTGATAACAACACGCCATTTTCACCAATTTCAGTATCGAGACCATTATCTAATTTTTGGATAAAGTCCATAGCATGAGCCATTTTAGCCGCTTTCTCGATATCCTCACGGGTATATTGGTCTTCACAAGCATAAACAATATTGTTTGCTACCGTTTCATTAAACAGATGCACATTTTGTGAAACTAACGCAACCTGATTACGTAGTGATCTTAATGTGTAATCACGAATATCGTGACCATTGATCAAAATCTCCCCTTCGTTAACGTCATAAAAACGAGTGAGGAGGTTTGCAATAGTAGATTTACCTGAGCCTGAACGCCCTACTAGTGCCACTGTTTTCCCTTCAGGAATAGTGAAGGACAGATTTTTCAAAGCAGGTGTATCTTTGGTGATATATTGGAAAGTGACATTACGGAACTCAATATCACCTGTTGGTTTTTTCAGCTCAAGGGTGCCGGTATCTTTCTCTTGTTCCATATCAAGGATAGCAAATAATGTTTGGCAAGCAGCCATGCCTCGTTGGAATTGAGCATTAACGTTAGTTAATGATTTTAATGGGCGCATTAAAGCGACCATTGAAGAGAAGACCACCGTAATTGTCCCTGCAGTCAGGGTATCCATAATCTCAGGAAAACTGGCTGCATATAAAACAAAGGCTAAAGCAAAAGAAGCAATAAGCTGGATAATGGGATCTGATATAGAAGATGCCACCACCATACGCATACCTTGGCGACGAATATGGTTACTAACATGATTAAAGCGCTTATTCTCAACTTCTTGACCATTAAAAATTAAGACTTCTTTATGGCCTTTAAGCATTTGTTCAGCACTTGTTGTCACCTGCCCCATACTATTTTGGATACGCTTACTGATGGTTCTAAAGCGTGTTGATACCATTCTGATCACCACCGCCACAATAGGTGCGATCACAATCAAGATAAGTGATAACTGCCAGCTATAGTAGAACATCAAGCCAAATAAGCCGATGATATAAGCCCCTTCACGGACAACAGTGATCAAAGCCCCTGATGAAGATGAAGCGACCTGTTCTGAATCATAGGTAATACGTGATAATAACGTACCTGTAGATTGCTGATCAAAAAAGCTCACCGGCATTCCCATAATATGAGAAAACAGCCGACGGCGCATATTCATCACGACTTTTCCTGATACCCAAGAAAGGCAGTAACTAGAAATAAAGTTAGATATACCACGCAGAACTATCAGGCCAATAACGGCTAAAGGCATCCATTTTAATACATCATTACTTGCTTTACCGAAGCCTTCATCAAGCAGAGGTTTCAATAAAGAGATCATAAATGCATCAACACCCGCATTTATGATTAATGCGCCTGCTGCAGCAAACAACCCCGCTTTAAAGATCCGAATCATCGGCCATAAGCGTCGGAATGTTTGCCACGTTGATAGGTCTATATCATTCATATATATTACCAAACTTTTAATAAATAGCGGGCTATTCTACTCGGGAAACGTCAAAACACCAAACCACTGATGATACCAACGAGGTAAAATATCTCGTCTATAGGTGACTACATCAATCTTTCCGTGTTTAAACTCGATAGAAATTTGCCCATTTATCGATGTTGTTAGCCAATCAATGGCCTCTTTTTTATAACGGTTATGTACTTTATCAGAAGGTAAACGCCAAGGGCTATAACGTGCAGCAGAAACTAGTGCATATTTTGGTGATATTGCTTGAATAAACGCCAATGTGGATGATGTTTGGCTACCATGATGAGGAACTTGTAAAATATCCGCTTTTAAATAGGCTTTTTTCCTTCTCAGTAGTTGCGCTTCCCCCTCTTTTTCCAGATCGCCGGTTAATAAAATAACACTGTTACCATCCGTTAATGAAATTACACAAGAATCATTATTTTTAGGTGAGCGAGATAATGTCAGCGGCCAGAGCGCGTTGAAAGTAAGGTCTTTCCATTGCCATACTCCCCCTTGTAAGCACGGTAAATGTTGGGGATTGTCAAAGCTACTACGGATAGTTAACTTGGGATAAGCACGTAATAAGTCGTCAATACCACCGGTATGATCAAGGTGATCATGGCTAATTATCATGGCAACAGGCTGTAATCGATGATGCGTTAGATAGGGAATAATGACATTTTTAGCAATAGTGCCACCACTTTTCCAGCGTATCCCTGTGTCATAGATAACCGCTTCTCCCTCTTTTTCAATAATAATAGCTAAACCATGTCCAATATCTAACATGGTTATTCGCCAATCATAACGTTTAGAGAAAGACAGTTCACAATATAAAAAAGTAGCAATAGTGATCAAAATAATCACATGATGACGCCACCAGCTCATTTTGATAACTAAAAGAGTCATAATACCGCTTAATGCAAATAACCAGGGGACAGCGCCACAGGGTTGCCAATACGCAAGAAAATAAGGCACACAGAAAAATGCCCAATTGATAGACTGATCAACCCATGACCAAATAATAGGTTGTAGAACAGGTAAAAAGGCAGTAAATAGCCCACACATAATAAGTGGTACGGTAATAAACGAAATAATAGGCACAGCCCATAAATTAACAAGCAAACTAAAAAGATTACCACCACCAAATAAGTAGTATTGAAAAGGTAATAAGATGATCAATAGCCCTAGTTGCAAATGAATGAGTCTAATAACAAACCAACGTTTTTGCTGGCTAAATCTTTTATTTAATGGATAGAGCCAATACCAAACAATGATGGCAAATACCGCAGAAAAGGATAACCAAAAACTAGCGGATAATATGGCGAGCGGATCAAGCAATAAAATCACTGCCGCACTCCAAATCGCCCACTGCCAAGGTAAAAAAAGTCCACTACGCCAATGGAGTAAAACCCAAATAGTTAGGCCTATTATCGCTCTGGTTGCGGGGATCCCCCATCCTGATAAAGCCGCATAAAAAACACCACAACCTAAACTAATAACCAAAGGAAATTGTGGGTTAATCCATTGCGTTGGGAAAAGATATTGTACTCCTCTCGCCATCAGCCAACCAAACAGAGCAGCAAGGCCAATATGCAGCCCTGAAATCACAATAAGGTGCGAAATACCTGTTTTCATATAAAGTATTTTATTTTCGGCAGAAATACCTCGTTTATCACCTAACACTAATGCTGTGATTTCACCACTATTTTTTGTGGCTTGCCAATAAGATGAAAGATAGTGAATAAATTGAGTATAAATAGGAAGGTGAGAATTCGTTAATGTGGCTGATAATATTTTTCCTGACAATGTTTCTCTTACTGAAACGGCATATTTTTGGCTGTCAAATCCTCCCTCATTTAAATAACCATGTACTGCACGAAAGTGAATTTTAAACAGCCATGTTTGCCCGACTACGACATTTTTAGGCGGATGACGCCAATATATATTGGCATAGAGTTTAGCAGAAAAGAGATGCTGTTTAGGAATAGCAACTTTAATCATTATATTGCTATCCGGCAAGCGACGATATTCTAGAATTGCGCTTTCTATTGTGGCAATGGTGTCAGCAAGTTGAGAGGTTTTGACCATTAAAGAGGAGGCAGTACTGTTTGCATAGCACCAAAAACAGAGTAATAGCAACAAAAAACGTAAGTATGAAAAAGGAATTAAATATAACAATATCCCTACGATAATCAGTGTATAACTCAGGGATAAACTCAGTGTTTCACGTTGAATAAGTAAAGGTAAGCAACTTAATATAATGATAACGGCAAGATAATCTATATTAAGAGGTTTTAGCCCTAGCATTGCAATATATTTAGCATATAGATAATGCCATTTTATTAACGCTATTTTATTTCTATAAATATATTTTATCTTGACTAATAAAATCATATTTTACATCCATGTAATTAATTTTTCCTTGTAATATCATGCTGTTAAATTGTTATCTAAGATAGTTAAAATCGTATTTTTTTCGAACTCTCTTTTAATAAAAACTTTCGTTTTAAGCGCATACACTATTTTTTGCGAAGTTGTTCTAAAAAGTGATGGAATAACGGCAAATATCAAAATTAACTCAAGCCAAATAGATAAAGATCACGTAAGGTAAGCCCAATGTCTTACAACAATCGCTAATAAAGAGAATATAGAGAAGTGATAAAGAATATAGAGAATAGAGAATAGAGAATAGAGAATAGTGAATAGAGAATAGTAGAACGTAACTTAATACCAACCGATAACCAATAAAAAACGGCACCGAAGCACCGTTTTTGAAAAAGTTTACTAACTTTATGCCTATTTGATAGGAAACTATTATTCCGTATAAATATTTACACGGTCACGTAACTCTTTACCTGGCTTAAAGTGTGGAACGTATTTACCTTCCAGCTCTACCTTATCACCAGTTTTCGGGTTACGACCCGTACGCGGCGCACGGTAGTGTAGAGAAAAACTGCCGAATCCGCGGACTTCGATACGCTCACCATCAGCCAAAGTATCAGCCATATGATCAAGCATTTCTTTTACAGCTTCTTCAACCGTCTTAGCCGAAAGATGAGATTGTAGGCCTGCAAGTCTCTCGATTAACTCAGACTTGGTCATATTACCTCCCTAGACTACCGATAAATAGGCAACGACTCTCGTTGCCTTCCGTTAATAACTTAAATTATTCGCCTTTAGCTGCTTTGAAAGCTTCAGCCATAGCGTTGTTTGAAAAACCAGCTTCTTCTTTGTTGTTTACAGAAGCGATAGCGTCTTTCTCATCTGCTTCGTCTTTAGCACGAACAGACAGGTTGATAACGCGGTTTTTACGGTCAACACCAGTGTATTTAGCTTCTACAGCATCGCCAACATTCAGAACCAGAGTTGCATCTTCAACGCGGTCACGTGAAGCTTCTGAAGCACGTAGGTAACCTTCAACGCCGTCAGCTAATTCTACAGTTGCGCCTTTAGCATCAACAGCAGTTACTTTACCAGAAACAATAGCACCTTTTTTGTGAGCAGACAGGTAATTATTGAATGGATCTTCTGATAATTGTTTAACGCCCAGAGAGATACGCTCACGCTCAGCGTCAACTTGCAGTACTACTGCAGCGATTTCGTCGCCTTTTTTGTACTCACGAACAGCTTCTTCACCTGCAACATTCCAAGAAATGTCAGATAAGTGAACCAGACCGTCAATACCACCGTCTAAGCCGATGAAGATACCGAAGTCAGTGATAGACTTGATTTTACCTTCAACACGGTCGTTTTTGTTGTGAGTTTCTGCGAATTGCTGCCATGGATTTGCTTTACACTGTTTCAGACCCAGTGAAATACGACGACGTTCTTCATCGATGTCAAGAACCATAACTTCAACAACATCACCAACGTTAACAACTTTAGATGGGTGAATGTTTTTGTTAGTCCAATCCATTTCAGAAACGTGTACCAGACCTTCAACGCCTTCTTCGATTTCTACGAAGCAACCATAGTCAGTCAGGTTAGTTACACGACCAGTCAGTTTAGTACCTTCTGGATAACGTTTAGCGATAGCTACCCATGGATCTTCGCCCAGTTGTTTCAGACCTAATGATACGCGAGTACGCTCACGGTCGAATTTCAGGACTTTAACAGTGATTTCGTCGCCAACATTGACAATTTCGCTTGGGTGTTTAACACGTTTCCAAGCCATATCAGTGATGTGCAGTAAGCCGTCAACACCGCCCAGATCAACGAATGCACCGTAGTCAGTAAGGTTCTTAACGATACCTTTAACTTCCATGCCTTCTTGCAGGTTTTCTAACAGTTGATCACGTTCTGCGCTGTTCTCAGATTCGATAACCGCACGACGAGACACAACAACGTTGTTACGTTTTTGGTCTAATTTGATGACTTTGAACTCAAGCTCTTTGTTTTCCAGATGAGTTGTATCGCGAACTGGGCGAACGTCTACCAGTGAACCCGGTAAGAACGCACGAATGCCGTTCAGTTCAACAGTGAAACCACCTTTAACTTTACCGTTGATGATACCAACAACAGTTTCGTTTTCTTCGTAAGCTTTTTCCAGCATCAGCCACGCTTCGTGACGTTTAGCTTTCTCACGAGACAGAACGGTTTCACCGAAGCCATCTTCAACCGCGTCCAGAGCAACGTCAATTTCGTCACCCACTTGGATTTCTAATTCGCCTTGCGCGTTTTTGAATTGTTCTACAGGAATCGCAGATTCTGATTTCAGACCTGCATCAACCAGAACAACGTCTTTATCGATAGCAACAACAACGCCACGAACGATTGCACCTGGACGAGTTTCGATTGTTTTTAGGGATTCTTCAAAGAGTTGAGCAAAAGATTCTGTCATGTTAATGATCTTCAAGTAAATTTAATTAACGTCCATTTAGCATCCGGCCGAATGGGGTTGTTTCACATACCTCGTTACATCCTTTGTGACAAGGTCATCGGGCATTATTGTGTATTCATTAACACGTCAACCCGATTTTAATAATTACCTAGTATAAACGAAATAAAAACGAATTACGCTGTTAATTGCAGATTTTTTTCGCATAAGCTAACGATTTTTCAATAACTTCATCAATAGATAAGCTTGTTGAATCGAGAATTAATGCATCTTTTGCCGCAACCAAAGGCGCTACTGCGCGATTTCTATCACGATAATCACGCTCTTTTATCTCGGATAAAAGGCGTTCAAAGTTAACATTAAAGCCTTTCTCCTGCAACTGTAACATGCGACGACGTGCACGCTCTTGCGCACTGGCATCAAGAAATATTTTTACTTGCGCATCAGGAAAAACGATTGTGCCCATATCTCGGCCATCAGCAATTAATCCCGGTGCAGTACGAAATGCACGCTGACGGCGTAATAATGCTTCTCTTACGCGAGGAAACGTTGCTGCTTGTGACGCTGTGTTGCCAACGGTTTCAGTACGAATTTCGGTTGAAACATCTTCACCTTCCAGAATAACACTTAATCCATTTTCATTAGGAATAAAGCGCACATCCAAATTCGCCGCTAAAGGCACTAATGCATCTTCTGATGTAATGTCCACATGATGATGTAATGCTGCTAATGCTAATACACGGTAAATAGCACCGGAATCAAGTAAATGCCAACCAAAGGCTTTTGCTAATGCTTGACACAATGTTCCTTTACCTGCTCCGCTAGGCCCATCAACAGTAATTACAGGGACGATAACCGCCATGAGTTTCTCCTTTTCATGGGCACTGTTTTTCTATATTTACTGCCGTGAACCTATGGCGTTCTACAACATAAGCTCTAAACAGAGAAAAACAGTATTAATATATTGCGCGTCATTATACGCATACTCTCTAGAGGAGGAAACAAGCAGTTAAAAACAAGCAGTGCTTTTTAAAGATAATTTTTTATTAATCTACTTATTTATAGAATAAAAACACGCTTAAATTAAGAAAATCGATAGTATCGTACTAGAGAAAAGCCAATACTATCGATTTAATTGATGCTATTTTAATTAAACTTTTGCATGAGAAATACTTGCTAGTTTTTCAAAATAGTCAGGGAATGTTTTTGCCGTGCAGCCAGGATCAAGAATGGTAATCGGCGTGTTAGACAATGCCACAAGTGAAAAACACATAGCTATCCGGTGATCATTATAGGTTTTTATTTCAGCCGTCGTTAACTGTTTAGGCGGTATCACAGTTAAGTAGTCGCGACCTTCATCAACCATCGCACCAACTTTACGTAATTCTGTCGCCATGGCAGATAGACGGTCAGTCTCTTTTACCCGCCAGTTATAGATATTACGGATAGTCGTTTCACCCTCAGCAAAAAGCGCTGTCGTAGCAATTGTCATTGCCGCATCAGGAATAGTATTCATATCCATATCTATCCCTTTTAACTTGCCACGTTCACACTCTATATAATCGTCACCCCAACGTATTGTAGCCCCCATTTTTTCAAGCACAGACGCAAAATGGATATCACCTTGCAAGCTATTTTTACCAATGCCGGTTACTCGCACAACCCCTCCTTTAATGGCGGCTGCCGCCAAAAAATAAGAGGCAGAAGATGCATCGCCTTCAACCAAATATTTACCCGGAGATTGATATTGTTGACCACCTTTAATCATAAAACGCTGATAGTTTTGATTTTCAATTTCTCCACCAAAAGTGGAGATCAAGGCTAACGTGATATCAATATAAGGTTTAGAGACTAACTCACCTTTAATGGTAATAGTGGTGTCTTGCTGAGCTAAAGGCGCCATCATTAGTAATGCGGTCAGAAATTGGCTGGAAACGGTGCCATCAACATCAACACTCCCGCCCGAAAATCCCCCACAAACACGTAGCGGCGGATAGTCCGTTTGTTCAAGATAATCAATCTTTGCCCCCCCTTGACGTAACGCATCCACTAAATGACCAATAGGACGCTCTTTCATGCGAGGCTCACCCGTAAGAACAATATCGTGCTCTCCGAGGCTTAAAGCTGCCGCCAATGGGCGCATCGCTGTTCCTGCATTGCCTAAAAAGAGTTCAAGTGGCTGCTGGGGATGAAAAGAACCTGCTAACCCTTCAATATCACATACCGTATTATTATTTGATAATTGATATTGTACCCCTAAGGCGGTTAGCGCATTGAGCATATGACGAATATCATCACTATCTAATAAATTAGTTAAACGCGTTTTTCCCTTGGCTAAAGCTGCCAATAAAAGTGCACGGTTAGAGACACTTTTTGATCCGGGTAAATTGATAGTGCCTTCAATATGTACGATGGGTTGTAATGTCAACGATTCCATAAACAGGTAAAAGCTCCGCTAGATAAGTCAAAATAGGTAGAGACGCTGTGTAATAATGTCAAATAGTATGATTATCGTAATTAATATTTATCTATTTGCCATATTGGCACAGAGATAACAGTTATTGGCTCTCTGTGCTTTAATTATCAGAAAATCTGCCAATAAGGCAGGTTTTGCAGCAGTGAAAAGGTAACCATTAAGCGTGGCGACGCTCAAAATCAGCCATAAAATCAACTAATGCTTGTACACCAGCAAAAGGCATTGCGTTATAAATAGATGCACGCATACCACCTGAAACACGGTGCCCTTTCAGCGCAACTAATCCTTGCTCTTCAGCTTCTTTTAAGAAAACCGCATCTAAAGCAGGAGAAGACATTTGGAAAGGTACGTTCATCAAAGAGCGGTTTTCTGTGGCAATACGGTTAATATAGAAATCACTGTTATCAATCGCACTATAAAGCAGTGTCGCTTTCTCATAATTGCGTTTTGCTATCTCTTGCAAGCCACCTTGCTCTTTTAACCATTTAAACACCATGCCTGATAAGTACCAAGCAAAAGTCGGCGGTGTATTAAACATGGAGTCATTTTCAGCCAGTACTGTGTAATCAAATACTGAAGGGGTTTCTTTACGTGCTTTACCCAGTAAATCTTCGCGAATAATTACCAGTGTTAACCCCGCAGGACCAATATTTTTTTGTGCTCCAGCGTAAATCATGCCAAAACGGCTAACATCAAGTGGCTGAGATAAAATAGCGGAAGAGTAGTCGGCAATAACAATTTTTTTATCATCAAAATCCGGCTCTTCGTGGATAGCAATCCCATCGATAGTCTCATTTGGGCAATAATGCACATAGGCTGCATTATCACTTAATTGCCACTCTTTCATTGGCTTAACCGCGATTTTACCGTCAATTTCTGTTTTTATTTTAATGATATTAGGTGAACAATATTTTTCCGCTTCATCGGCAGCACTTTTAGCCCAATATCCTCCATCGATATAATCAGCGGTGGTTTTCTCACCTAATAAATTAAGCGGTAATGCCGCAAAATGACCACGAGCGCCACCATGACAGAACAGAATTTTATAATTTTCTGGTACATTGAGTAGATCCCGTAGATCTTGCTCTGCCTGATGGGCAACCTCCAAAAATTCTTTACTGCGGTGGCTGATCTCCATAACAGAACGCCCTAATCCGTGCCAGTTGCATAATTCTAATTCTGCACGACGAAGAACTTCTGCCGGTAACATGGCCGGACCTGCACTAAAGTTATATACCTGACTCATTCAAATTCACCCTATCTGAATATGTTTTGACAAAACGACCTCTATCGGTTGTATCATTCTCCTCTAATTGGCGCAATGACTTTTGTAAACTTACGTATTATGTGTAGCACACAAAAATAATCGTTAGGAGTATTTTATGTCGGGGAGTCAGTATAAAAAGGAAGATGCGAGCTGGGGAATGCTACTTAAAGGACGAAATAGTCTAAAATCACTCGCTTTAGCAGGGGGAGTGGCATTACATGCTATTAATGTCTATATCACCATTACCACCCTACCTTCTATTGTTCGTGATATCGGTGGGCTTAATTTATATGCATGGAATACCACCGTTTTTATTTTGGCATCCATTCTCTCTTCAGCGTTGACTTCTCGTTTATTAATTTTGCTCGCGCCACGTAATAGCTACTTATTTGCCACACTCTGCTTTTTAGCAGGCTCTATTATCTGTGCTACCGCCCCTTCAATGCCAATCTTGTTGGTTGGCCGATTTATTCAAGGTGCGGGAGGCGGAATGTTACTGGCTTTAGCTTATTCATTGGTCAGGGTGATGTTTCCGCAACCATTATGGTCTCGAGCTATGGCGTTAATGTCCAGTATGTGGGGAATATCAACGTTGCTGGGTCCCGCATTAGGAGGAATATTTGCAGAATATAATATTTGGCGGGGTGCTTTTTGGTCTATTCTTTGTGTAGGCATTCCTTATGCTATTCTACTGTTTACTATCCTTCCTAAGGAAAACAGTGCTGATATTGCTAACAAAAAAACATCACTTCCCTACCTACAACTTACCTTATTAATATTAGCAGTGTTATCTATCTCAATCGGTAGCTTGTATCACGTTACGCTATATCATATTTTATCTTTTCTATTAGCAATTATTTTTATCTTATTATTAATTTATATCGATAAGAGATCTCATGATGGGCTTTTTCCTAAAGGAACATTCTCTTTTTCAGCCCCACTATCCCCTATTTATCTGACTATGGCATTGCTAGGAATAAGTGTTCAGACAGAAGTGTTTGTGCCCTATTTTTTACAAATGATCCATGGTATTACTCCGTTACTTTCCGGTTATTTAGCTGCTTTAGTCGGTGCTGGTTGGTCTTTTTCGGCTATTATCTCTTCATCTCAACCAAGCGGTATTGCTCAGCGTCTTATGCGTATCGGCCCTGCCATTAACTTTACTGCCATAATTGTTCTTGGCTTATTAATTTCAAATTATCTTCTTTTACCTTATGGGCAAGTGATTATTATTTGTCTAGCCCTCTTTTTTACAGGTGCAGGAATTGGCATGGCTTGGCCTCATTATCTCACTCGTGTATTACAGGTTTCTCAAGGGGAAGAAGCGCAAAAAGCGGCGACGTCAATCACCACTATTCAGCTATTTTCAACCGCTGTAGGTGCTGCCATTTCAGGTACTGTTGTAAATATGGCAGGATTAACCAACCCCGGAGGTATTGCTGGCGCACAAAATGCAGCCCATTGGTTATTTATTGTATTTTCTATTACCCCACTGATTGCATTTATTACTGCAAAAATCGTTGTTTCCAATATAAGAAAAAATTAATAACATATAACCCAAAAGGCTATTAAAAAAATAGCCTTTTTATTTTTTATAAATAAACGCCTTTTAAACCTGACTATCTTTATTTATGTTTTTAATATCGCTAAATTAGCCCTAAATAATATACAAGGGTAAACATATGAAATTAAGAAATGCAATAATAATTGGCGTAATATACACACCATCAATATGCCAGGCCGTAGAACAAACTAGCTATAAATATATTTCTATTAATCAAGACTCTTCAACAATAGTTAAACCTAATGAAATTAATCCTAAACAAGCAGAAATATTAATAGCACCAAAAAATCCCAAAGGCATTTCTCATAATAAATATGATACATTTGATGTAACTGATGCTGGCATTATTTTAAATAATAAAGAGGTTGCCGCTGAGACTATTATTAATGAAGTGGTTAATGGAGCAACGTCATTCTTAGCGGGGAATATCGCGGTAGCTGGCAATGCAGCTCATGTTGTTATAGCCAACCCAAATGGTATTGAATGCCATAATTGTAGTTTTTCGAATACATTACAAGAAACGTTAACAACAGGGAAACCTGTTATCAATAATAATGATGAATTAATCGGCTACCGCTTAGAAAAAGCTATCGCTCCCATAAATAAAGGATATAGGGGTGGAAAATCAATTGATCATATTGGAAAAATTGTATTCAGTAACAAAAATGACCGTAGTTCTAGTCATTCTTTTAATAAACTTAATATCATATCTAATAACATTAAGTTAGAAAAAGGATTTATATCCTCTAAAGGAGATATAAATATTTATTCAGGTAAAAGAGATATAATAATTAAAGAAGGTGAAAGTATCTTAAAACAAGAATACGCCATGCGCTCACATATAAAAAGAAATAATCTCCCCAATCAGATAATATTAGGTGATAAAAATGGTGATCCTAAAAAACAAGGTTTAATCTCTTCTAAAAACATCATTATTAATGCTTCTGATACTACTATTTATAATTATGGTAGTTTAGAAAGTAGTAACCGTAGTAAAAATGCCATACAACTTAATCTAAATAAAACAACATTTAATAACCATGGATATATTCTCGCCAGAGGCGGATATTTAGATCTGCAAAATAAGTCTTTCTTCCACAATATGGAAAGTGGAACTATTGGCATGCAATATTGGCTTAATACTGGTAAAAATAACAATAACTATAGCGAGACATACATAGGGTTAATACCCAAAAATACTATTAGCCAAATGAAAAACTTAACTTTAGATATTAGTGAGGATAGCAAGCTGATAAATAATGGTGTTATCAACACTGAACGATTATACACTCGCGATAAAAATATGAATAATATTCAAAACAATAGAGAAGATATCAAAATTTATACTAAATTACGCAAAATTAAATAATATTTAACAAAGAAAACCATCTGCTATTTATCAGCGGATGGTTTTCTGATTTAACTAAAAAACAAAAAATCTAATTAATATTTTTCAAAGTTTTCTTGGATCGTGGCGGGATCTTGTGTTTCTGTCAAAGATAACTGTAATAACACTCTTGCTTTCTGTGGATTTAGACGTTCTGAAGCAATAAAGCCATATTTTGCATCATCTACTTCACCATTTTGTGTGGTAAATCCAACCGGAACACGACTTGAACGAACCACAACAACACCTTTTTTTACACCATCTGCTAAAGTATTTAAGATGTCAGAATATAAGTTACCATTGCCGACACCTGCACTAACAATACCTTTAAAGTGGTTATCTATAAACGCTTTAGCCGGTAAATCAGATGCATTAGCATAGTTATAAACAATACCTACTTTTGGTAATTCGGTTAATTTGCTGACATCAAAGGCAACTTTCTCAGCGCGTGGTGTTGCAGCAGTGTAATAGTGTACTTTACCATCATGAACATAACCTTGAGCACCTGCATTAATCGGCTGGAATGCTTGCACTTCTGTCGTATTCATTTTGACAACATCTTTACCACTAATCACCGAATTATTCATGGTAACTAATACACCACGATTTTCAGATGCTTTATCACTTGCCACCACCACGGCATTATAGAGGTTTAATGGACCATCAGCACCTAATGCTGTTGCTGGGCGCATTGCCCCTACCATCACCACCGGTTTTTTACATGCTGTGGTTAAGTCAAGAAAATAGGCGGTCTCTTCCATCGTATCTGTACCATGGGTTATCACAAAGCCGTCTGTTTTATCACAATCCGTATTAATTTTATTCGCCAGTTTTAACCACACTTGGTCGTTCATATCTTGCGAACCAATATTAACCACTTGCTCGCCTGTTAAGTTAGCCACTTTTTTTGCCTCAGGTACGGCATTAATCAATGTATCAATGCCTAATTTTCCTGCTGTGTAGCTTGAAGAAGTGGCAGAGTCTCCACCCCCTGCGATGGTTCCCCCAGTTGCGAGGATTGTCACATTAGGTAAAGCAAAAACGGTACCACTAATTACGGTTAATAAGCTGGCTAGCAATGTTTTTCTTATCATTTTTTAATCCTTATGAGTCTATAAAATCGCGTCCAATTATGATGATTTATTATCAGTAATTCCGTGATAAATAGAACGAATTTATCAAAAGAACTAATATATTAGTGCATTAATGATAAGGAATGTTATTTAAAATCAACCGACACGAGAAATAATTAGTGCATTAGCGACGATTTCAGTATCATGTGCCCCTAACTATCACTCGTAAAATATTGATGAAACCTGCCATGTCACAAACATTTATTCCCGGCAAAGATGCCGCACTGGAAGACTCTATCGCTAGCTTTCAGCAAAAATTAACTCAGTTAGGTTTTAACATTGAAGAAGCTTCATGGTTAAATCCTGTTCCTAACGTTTGGTCTGTTCATATTCGTGATAAAGATTGTCCGTTATGTTTTACTAACGGCAAAGGTGCTACTAAAAAAGCAGCATTGGCTTCAGCATTAGGCGAATATTTTGAACGTCTCTCAACCAATTATTTCTTTTCTGATTTCTGGCTAGGTGCTGATATTGCAGAAGGTGAGTTTGTTCATTACCCAAATGAAAAATGGTTTCCACTGACAGATGATGATGCTGTACCTGAAGGCTTATTAGATGCACGTTTACGTCAATTTTACGATCCTGAAGGTGAGCTATGTGGCAGTGAACTGGTTGATTTACAATCAAGTAATTCAGAACGTGGTATTTGTGCCTTACCGTTTATTCGCCAATCAGATAAAACACCTGTATATATACCTGTTAATATCATTGCAAATCTTTATGCATCTAATGGTATGTCAGCAGGAAATACGCAAAATGAAGCTCGAGTGCAAGGGCTTTCTGAAGTGTTTGAACGCTATGTCAAAAATAGAATTATCAGCGAAAGAATTAGCTTGCCTAAAATCCCCCATGAAGTTTTAGCTCGTTATCCTGCTGTTATTGAAGCTATTACGACATTAGAAAAAGAAGGCTTCCCTATTTTTAGTTTTGATGCATCTTTAGGGGGACAATTCCCCGTTATTTGCGTCGTGCTGTTTAACCCACAAAATGGGACTTGTTTCGCTTCTTTTGGTGCTCATCCCGATTTTGGTGTGGCATTAGAGCGTACTGTTACTGAGTTATTGCAAGGCCGTAGCCTTAAAGATCTCGATGTTTTCAATCCACCGAGTTTTGATGATGAAGAAGTCGGTGATCACACTAATCTTGAAACCCACTTTATCGACTCTAGTGGTTTAATTAGTTGGGATCTGTTTAAAAAAGATGCAGACTATCCATTTGTGGATTGGGATTTCAGTGGTTCAACCGAAGAAGAATTCCAAACATTAATGTCACTGTGCCAGCAATGTGATGCGGAAGTGTATATTATGGATTATGACCATTTAGGGGTTTATGCTTGCCGTATTTTAGTCCCTGGCTTATCCGATATTTATCCTGCTGAAGATCTGCAACTAGCCAATAACATTATGGGTGTCCATTGGCGTGATACCATTCTTTCTTTACCAACAAGTCATGGCACAAAAGAAGAGTACCTCTCACTTATTGGCCAATTTGATGAAGATGGCTTAGATGACTTTACTCGTATCAGAGAAATGATTGGTATTGCACCGGGTAAAGATAATGGTTGGAGTCATTTACGTGTAGGTGAATTAAAATCAATGTTAGCACTCGCTGGTGGCGATTTAGAACAAGCATTAGTTTGGGTTGAGTGGACACAAGATTTCAACGCATCATTATTTACACCAGCGCGTCAAAATTATTATCGTTGCCTGCATAATCTTTTACTCCTACGTGAAGAGCATGAGCGTGAGCCTGCACAATATATGGAGGCATTTTCTCGTATGTATGGCGAGGAAACACTGCAAGCTGCATTAAATGCAATTGAAGGTAAACAACCTTTTTATGGCTTGCAACCCATAGATCCATCATTAGCGAATTTGCCTGTTCATCAATCTTTATTAGCCGCGTATGAAAAATTACAACAAGCAAAACGTCAATCGAATAAATAACATTATTTTATTTAAGGTTATTTATTAAATAATTATTTTTAACTGATTAATAATCGCTTTGTTTAAAATCAAAACACTCTACTAATAAGTAGAGTGTTTTATTATATATAAAAAATATAACGACAATTTTGCCACCATGACAATTATGTCAAATGACAAAAGTGTCAAATATGTCAAAAGTGACGATTTTAAGTTTTAAATACGACGTAAAAAGATAAGGTTAACTTTTTAATCTAAAAAAACCACAAAAATATAGTTTAAATTGCTAATTGTTTACCTAGATCTCAAAAATTTAAAAACCGTATTTTTATAATGGTTTTAAGGCTGGCGTAATCAATTAGATTACCCACAAATAAAGTAATGTTTATATTTAGCGCAAAAGTAAATGGAGCGTTAAATTTTATTTTTATCTGTTAACGCTAATAAAAATAAATAATACGTTATATTTACTTTTTACTTTGTTTATCCAGCCAGGCTAAAATTTTTTGATAAAATTTAAAAAATTTTTTCTTATTATTAATCAAATAATTATAGCTAATTTAGCCGGTTTTTACGTACTAAAATTGCGTCTCTCATAAGCGACTATGATCCATATCAACTTTAGGAGTAAGACCCTTTGCTACTATTATTGCGTGCTATAATTATTCCAACATATAAGAGAGTGTTAGTATGAAAGCTGACAGCCCTTTTAATTTATTATCACCTGCTGATATGGCAAAAGTTGCCGATGATGCATGTTGTTATAAAGCAAACAAACATATCCCAACAACTTACTTATCTGCTTTTACTGCGGGAATGTTTATTTCAATTGCGTTTGTTTTTTATATTACAGCGACTACAGGCACCGCATCTGTTCCATTTGGTCTCGCTAAACTCGTTGGAGGAATTTGTTTCTCTTTAGGCTTAATGCTCGTGGTTGTTTGTGGTGCAGACTTATTCACTTCAACTGTACTCACCATTATTCCTAAAGCGACAGGACGTATTTCTTGGGCTAAGATGTTCGCTAATTGGATAAATGTCTATATTGGTAACTTTATTGGCGCCCTGTTCTTTGTTGCCTTAATGTGGTTTGCAGGTCAATATGCAGCAGCTAATGGGTTATGGGGTCTGAATGTATTACAAACTGCACAGCATAAAGTTGAGCACACCTTTATTGAAGCAGTTTGTTTAGGTATTTTAGCTAATTTAATGGTTTGTCTTGCAGTTTGGATGAGTTATGCAGGTCGAACTTTAATTGATAAACTCTTTGCACTTATTTTACCTATCGGTATGTTTGTGGCGAGTGGCTTTGAGCACAGTATCGCTAACATGTTTCTTATTCCTTTAGGTATTGTAATTAAGAATTTTGCACCGGCAGAATTCTGGACTACAGTAGGTGCATCACCAGAACAATTTTCAAATCTAACAGTATCAAATTTCCTCGTTGATAATTTATTGCCAGTCACTATCGGTAATATTATCGGCGGAGCAGTCCTAGTCGGTCTGGTATACTGGTTAATGCATCTGCGCGGCGATAAACATTAATCCGTGCAGTTATGACTGATTTCTTAAGTTCCATTGTAAAAAGGTAGAAGTATCATGTCTGATTTAAATGAAAAATTTGCTGAAGCATGGAAAGGTTTTTCTGAAGGTGAATGGCAGAACAATGTTAATGTTCGTGACTTTATTCAAAAAAACTATACTCCATATGAAGGCGACGAATCTTTCCTAGCAGGTTCCACTAAAGCAACTGATACACTTTGGGAACAAGTTATGGAAGGCATCAAAATTGAAAACCGCACTCATGCGCCGGTTGATTTTGATACTTCTGTTGCTTCAACTATCACTTCACACGATGCGGGTTATATCGAAAAAGATTTAGAACAAATCGTCGGTTTACAGACTGATGCACCTCTAAAACGTGCAATCATCCCATTCGGTGGGATCCGTATGGTTGAAAGTTCTTGCCACGCTTATAACCGTGAGCTAGATCCAGAGCTGAAAAAAATCTTTACTGAATATCGTAAAACACACAACCAAGGTGTATTCGATGTTTATACTCCAGACATCTTAAAATGCCGTAAATCAGGTATCTTAACTGGTCTGCCAGATGCTTATGGTCGTGGCCGTATCATCGGTGACTACCGTCGTGTTGCACTGTACGGTATCGAGTTCCTACGTAAAGACAAATTCGCTCAATTCACCTCTTTACAAGAAAAACTGGAAAAAGGTGAAGATCTGGAAATGACTATCCAACTGCGTGAAGAAATCGCAGAGCAGCACGCTGCATTAGGTCAAATCCAAGAAATGGCTGCGAAATATGGTTGTGATATTTCTCGCCCAGCTCAAAACGCGAAAGAAGCAGTACAATGGACTTACTTCGGTTACTTAGCCGCTGTTAAATCTCAAAACGGCGCAGCAATGTCCTTCGGTCGTGTATCTACTTTCTTAGATATCTATATCCAACGTGATCTCGATGCAGGTCTGTTGACTGAAGAACAAGCTCAGGAATTAATTGACCACTTAGTCATGAAATTACGTATGGTTCGTTTCTTACGTACTCCTGAGTATGATGAATTATTCTCTGGTGACCCAATCTGGGCAACAGAATCATTAGGTGGTATGGGTTTAGATGGTCGTACTTTGGTAACTAAGAATACTTTCCGTTTCTTAAATACCCTGTACACCATGGGTCCTTCACCAGAACCAAACATGACTATCCTATGGTCAGAACAACTGCCTATTAATTTCAAAAAATATGCGGCTAAAGTCTCAATCGATACTTCTTCAATCCAGTACGAAAATGATGACTTAATGCGTCCTGACTTCAACAGTGATGACTATGCAATTGCATGTTGTGTTAGCCCAATGGTTGTGGGTAAACAAATGCAGTTCTTCGGTGCTCGTGCAAACTTAGCTAAAACCTTACTGTATACCATCAATGGTGGTGTGGATGAGAAACTGAAAATCCAAGTAGGTCCAAAACACGCACCTATCATGGACGAAGTGTTAGACTTTGATACTGTGATGAACCGTATGGATCAATTTATGGATTGGTTAGCAACTCAGTATGTTACTGCACTGAATGTTATCCACTACATGCACGATAAATACAGCTATGAAGCAGCACTGATGGCACTTCATGACCGTGATGTATACCGTACTATGGCTTGTGGTATCGCAGGTCTATCTGTTGCGGCTGACTCACTGTCTGCTATCAAATATGCAAAAGTATCACCAATCCGTGATGAAAACGGTTTAGCCGTAGACTTCAACATTGAAGGTGAATACCCACAATTTGGTAACAACGACTCTCGTGTTGATGATATCGCTTGTGACTTAGTTGAACGTTTCATGAAGAAAATTCAGAAACTGCACACTTACCGTAACGCAGTGCCAACTCAGTCAATTCTGACCATCACTTCAAACGTTGTGTATGGTAAGAAAACAGGTAACACTCCAGACGGTCGTCGTGCTGGCGCACCATTCGGACCAGGTGCTAACCCAATGCATGGCCGTGACCAAAAAGGTGCAGTTGCTTCATTAACTTCAGTTGCTAAACTGCCATTTGCTTACGCGAAAGATGGTATTTCTTATACCTTCTCTATCGTACCTAACGCGTTAGGTAAAGATGATGATGTTCGTAAAGCAAACCTTGCAGGTCTGATGGATGGTTACTTCCATCATGAAGCGGATATCGAAGGTGGCCAACATCTGAATGTTAACGTAATGAATCGTGAAATGCTGTTAGAAGCAATGGAAGATCCTGAGAAATATCCTCAATTAACTATCCGTGTTTCTGGTTATGCAGTCCGTTTCAACTCATTAACTAAAGAGCAGCAACAAGACGTTATCACTCGTACATTCACTCAAACAATGTAATTTGATAACTCATGCATTTATTTACTGAGAAAGTAGATAAAATCGCTTAGAATAAAGGCCCCTACTTTGGGGCCTTTTTATCTAGACAGTTTTGGAGTAACCCTGTTATGTCCGTACTTGGTCGTATCCACTCATTTGAATCCTGCGGTACTGTTGACGGTCCCGGAATACGCTTTATTGTTTTCTTCCAAGGATGCCTAATGAGATGCCTCTATTGTCACAACCGTGACACATGGGATACTCATGGTGGGCAAATCGTCACAGTTGATGAATTAATGAAAGAGGCAGTGACTTATCGTCACTTTATGAATGCCTCTGGTGGTGGCGTTACAGCTTCTGGTGGTGAAGCTATCTTACAAGCAGAATTTGTACGTGATTGGTTCCGTGCTTGTAAAAAAGAAAATATCCATACCTGCTTAGATACTAACGGTTTTGTACGCCGTTATGATCCTGTCATCGATGAATTAATGGACGTGACTGATTTAGTCATGCTGGATTTAAAACAAGTGAATGATGACATTCACCAAAAACTGGTTGGTGTTTCTAACCAACGTACACTGGAATTCGCCCGCTATTTAGCTAAACGAGGCCAAAAAACCTGGATACGTTACGTAGTTGTGCCCGGTTGGTCTGATGATGATGATTCTGCTCATCGTTTAGGCGAATTTATAAAAGATATGAAAAATATCGAAAAAGTCGAGCTTCTCCCTTACCACGAATTAGGTAAACATAAATGGGTTGCTTTAGGAGAAGAGTATAAACTCGATGGTATTCATCCACCGTCAAAAGAGACGATGGAAAATGTTAAAGCAATTATTGCATCTTATGGTCATAAAGTGATGTATTAAGCTTTTATACACCCCCATTTTAAAAAGCAGTGCACAATGTACTGCTTTTTTTATGTAAAACTGCCATCAAGTTTTCCCCTCCCTGCGGCATGTTCTTTTGAGAAAGCGCCAGCCACTAAATTAAAAAATATTGTTTTCCATACCTCAAATAAAGATATTTTTAATAACGACTATTGCAGTTAATTATGACAATATAAAATTGTTACTCATTCTAATGGTCATTTAGAAGTTTCTAAGATTATCCTTAAGCATTCTTTAGTTTAATAGTATTGATTAATTACAAAATAAAAAGATATGATATGAATTATAAAAAGTTATATTTATAAACAATTAATTATTTTTAAGGCAGAGAAAAAAATGGAACAAGATAATAGTTCATCGCTTACGGAGCCAGAAGAGGTGTTTACGCCAGTTCCTCTACAAAGAGGTGCTTCAGGGGCAACCGAGTGGTTAGGTATTGGCTGGGATTTAGTTAAAGAGCGCTTTTTTATGTGGGTAGGCGCTGTAATTATTTACTTTCTTGTTAACTTAATTATCTCATCTATCCTTGGATTTATCCCACTTATTGGGCCGATTATCTCCCCGTTTATTTCAGCTGTATTAGTTGCCGGGCTTATGATGATAGCCCATCAGCAATATGAGACTGGTCAGCTAAATCTGGATAATTTATTTTCTGGTTTCCAGAACAAACGCTACCTTAGCATCATGGGTGCTTATGGTATTAGTGTGCTTATTATCTTAGCAGGCTTTATTTTAGCACTATTAATCAGTGGCTCATTATTGATGGAAGTTGCTCAAGCCGCTCTTAATGATGCACCAACCTACTATATTCAAGGCTTATTGGCTGATAACCTGACACCAATTACGTTTTCTTCTATCATTATTATCATTTTTAGCTTAATCAGTACTGCCTCTTATTGGTTTGCCCCTGCCTTAATTTTAGTAAATGACTATAAAGCTATCCCTGCC